>NZ_JAGWCW010000007.1:0-171791 GCF_020657835.1 Clostridioides sp. ZZV14-6387 | reverse complement strand
ACACAGAAGTTAAGCTCTCTAGCGCTGATGGTACTTGGTGGGAAACTGCCTGGGAGAGTAGGACGTAGCCACGTAATCTTTTTTTGTTGTATAAAATTTAATAAAACTACAATTATTATATGTTTTTATTTGTCTTTTATAGATTTTTTTGGCAATAAATGATATAGTGGATATAATTAAATATATTAGATATATTTAATTTTTTTATTTTTTGTGTTTTATAAGTTTATTTTTTATATAATTATTTATAATTTTGGGTAGATACACTTTGATATATTTTTTAAATTTAAATCTATAAAACAAAATAGAAATTTATATTAAGTAAGGAGATTAATAAATTAATATGAGAAGAAATGCGAAGTTATTAACAACAGGAATTCTTTCAATGGCAATTGTTGCACCGACAATGGCATTTGCCACTGAATCTAGTGCTATGGAAAATAATGCAGATTTAAATATAAGCTTAGAGAAAAAAAGTATAGTTTTAGGTAGTACATCAAAAGTTAGTGTTAAATTTAAAGAAAAGCCAGATGCAGACAGTATTACATTAAAATATAAATGTTATGACATGCCATTAGATACGACTATAAATTACAATAAATCAACTGGAGCATATGAAGGGACTATCAATTATAATAAAGACCCAGAATATCAAAATGTTTGGGAATTACAAGGTATAATAATAAACAGTGAAAATAATCCGAAGACTTTAAACAAACAAGACCTGGAAAAGATGGGACTAAATTTAAAAGACTATAATGTAACACAAGAATGTATAATTGAAGACATAACTTCGAGAAAAGATGTAAGTAAATACTTGAGAAAAACTTCTGCACCTATCACAGAACTTACAGGAAGTGATAGATATGAAACAGCAGTTAAAATAAGTAAAGAAGGCTGGAAAAATGGTTCAGATAAGGTAATTATAATAAGTGGAGATGTAAGTATTGATGGGATTATATCAACTCCATTAGCGACTACGTATAATGCACCTATACTTTTGGTTGAAAAAAATAATGTGCCAGATAGTGTAAAATCAGAATTAAAACGTCTAAATCCTAAAGATGTAATTATAATTGGAGATGAAAACTCCATTTCTAAAACTAGTGCTAATCAGATAAAAACAGCTGTAAATGCTAGTCAAACACGTCTAAGTGGCTCTAATAGATATGAGACATCTCTATTGATAGCAAAAGAAATAGATAAAAATCACGATGTAGATAAAGTGTACATAACGAATGCTACTGGCGGAGAAGTGGATGCACTCACTATAGCAGCGAAAGCAGGTCAAGATGAGCAACCGATTATATTAACTGATAAAGATAGTATTACAAATAATACATACAAATGGTTAGAGAGTGAGGACTTACAAAGTGCTTATTTTATAGGTGGTCCTCAAATGATATCAACAAATGTCATCAATAAAATAAATGATATAACGAAGGATAGTGTTACTAATAATAGAGTATTTGGTGCAGATAGACATGAAACAAATGCAAATGTAATAAAGAAATTCTATACAGAGGATGAATTAGAAGCTGTGTTAGTAGCTAAATCGGATGTACTTGTTGATGCTTTAGCAGCAGGTCCATTGGCAGCTAACTTAAAATCACCAATACTTATAACACCAAAAACGTATGTGTCAGCATATCATAAAGAGAATTTAGAGGCTAAATCAGCTAATAAGGTATATAAAATAGGTGGTGGATTGACTTCCAATGTAATGAACTCTATAGCAGCATCACTATCTAAACATAATACTACTCCAACAGACCCAGATAATAATACTGGTGCTAAGACAGTTATGATTGACCCAGGACATGGCGGTTCGGATAGTGGAACAACAGGAAAACCATTAGGAGGTATTAAAGAAAAAGATTATACTTTAAATACTTCACTTGCAACTACTGAATATTTACGTTCAAAAGGTATAAATGTAATTATGACTAGAGACACAGATAAAACTCTATCACTTGGAAATAGAACTGCTTTATCTAATTCTTTAAGACCAGATTTATTTACAAGTATACACTATAATGCGTCTGATACAACTGGAAATGGTGTGGAAGTATTTTATAAACTTGAAGATAAAAATGGTGGAACTACCAAAACTTTAGCTACAAATATATTAAATAGAATTTTAGAAAAGTTCAATCTAAAAAACAGAGGTGCTAAGACGAGAGCACTATCAACTGATGCAACAAAAGATTATTTATATGTTTTAAGAACAAATGACATGCCAGCAGTACTTGTAGAATGTGCGTTTTTAGATAATGAAAAAGATATGAGTTTATTGAATACATCAAGCAAGGTAAAGGAAATGGGTACACAAATTGGTAAAGGTATAGAAGAGTCACTAAAATAGTCTAAATGAGAATAATTAAAGGTCTTAATATAAAATAAATTATTGTATTAAACTTAGACTAAGTCTACAAAATAAAATATAATTGTATTAGTAAGAAAGGCTATATATATACTGTTGCATATAAGTGCAAAATAGTGTATATATAGCCTTTTGTAGTTAAGTATAATATAAAAACATTCATATAGACCAAGAATATTATTAGCTATTAAAAATGGTGATATTTGCCTATAAAATACGATTAAAATTAAGGTATTCTGTGTTATTATTTGTTTTTTATGGATTTTTATTGTAATAAGTGATATAGTGAAGATAAATAAATGTATCTAATACGTTTATTTTTTTATTATTTTATTTTTATAATTTATTTATAAATTATTTATAATTTGGGAAGATACACTTTGACATATTAAAAAATTAAGAAGATTAAATTAGAAATTTATTTTAAATAAGGAGATTGATATGAAAAGAAATACAAAATTATTAACAACAGGAATTCTTTCAATGGCAATTGTTGCACCGACAATGGCATTTGCCACTGAATCTAGTGCTATGGAAAATAATGCAGATTTAAGTATAAATTTAGAGAAAAAAAGTATAGTTTTAGGTAGTACATCAAAAGTTAGTGTTAAATTTAAAGAAAAGCCAGATGCAGATAGTATTACATTAAAATATAAGTGTTATGATATGCCATTAGATACGACTATAAATTACAATAAATCAACTGGGGTATATGAAGGGACTATCAATTATAATAAAGACCCAGAATATCAAAATGTTTGGGAGTTACAAGGTATAACAATAAACAGTGAAAATAATCAGAAGACTTTAAACAAACAAGACCTGGAAAAGATGGGACTAAATTTAAAAGACTATAATGTAACACAAGAATGTATAATTGAGGACATAACTTCAAGAAAAGATGTAAGTAAATACTTGAGAAAAACTTCTGCACCTATCACAGAGCTTACAGGAAGTGATAGATATGAAACAGCAGTTAAAATAAGTAAAGAAGGCTGGAAAAATGGTTCAGATAAGGTAATTATAATAAATGGAGATGTAAGTATTGATGGTATTATATCAACTCCATTAGCAACTACATATAATGCACCTATACTTTTGGTTGAAAAAAATAACGTGCCAGATAGTGTAAAATCAGAGTTAAAACGTCTAAATCCTAAAGATGTAATTATAATTGGAGATGAAAACTCCGTTTCTAAAACTAGTGCTAATCAAATTAAATCGGCTGCAAATGCTAATCAAACACGTCTAAATGGCTCTAATAGATACGAGACATCTCTATTGATAGCAAAAGAAATAGATAAAAATCATGATGTAGATAAAGTATATATAACAAATGGTAAGGATGGTGGAGAAATAGATGCACTTACTATAGCAGCAAAAGCAGGTCAAGATAAGCAACCAATTATAGTGGCTGACAAAGATAGTATTACAAATAATACATATCAATGGCTAGAGAGTGAGGATTTACAAAGTGCTTATTTTATAGGTGGTCCTCAAATGATATCAACAAATGTAATCAATAAAGTAAATGACATAACGAAGGATAATGTTACTAATAATAGAGTATCTGGTGCAGATAGACATGAAACAAATGCAAATGTAATAAAGAAATTCTATACAGAGGATGAATTAGAAGCTGTGTTAGTAGCTAAATCAGATGAACTTGTTGATGCTTTAGCAGCAGGTCCATTAGCTGCTAGCTTAAAATCGCCAATTCTTATAACGCCAAAGACGTATGTGTCTGCATACCATAAAGCTAATTTAGAAGCTAAATCAGCTAATAAGGTATATAAAATAGGCGGAGGATTGACTTCGAAGGTAATGAATTCTATAGCAGCATCACTATCTAAACATAATACAACTCCAACAGACCCAGGAAATAATACTAGTGCTAAGACAGTTATGATTGACCCAGGGCATGGTGGTTCAGCACCTGGAAATTCATTTGGAGGAATGATTGAAAAAGATTACAATTTAAATACTTCACTTGCAACTACTGAATATTTACGTTCAAAAGGTATAAATGTAATTATGACTAGAGATGCAGATAAAACTGTATCACTTGGAAGTAGAACTGCTTTATCTAATTCACTTAAACCAGACTTATTTACAAGTATACATTACAATGGTGATAATAATAGAAAAGGTCATGGAGTAGAAGTATTTTATAAACTTAAAGATAAAAATGGAGGAACTACTAAGACTGTAGCTACAAATATATTAAATAGGATTTTAGAGAAATTTAAACTTACTAATAGAGGTATAAAAATAAGAACTCTAGACGATAACCCTGCAAAAGACTATTTATATGTTTTAAGAACTAATAATGTGCCAGCTGTACTTGTAGAATGTGCATTTTTGGATAATGCTAGTGACATGAGTTTAATAAACTCTCCAGCAAAAGTAAAAGAAATGGGAACACAAATAGCTAAGGGAATAGAAGAGTCATTAAAGTAATTGTAAGTAAAAATATTTAAAAGTTTAATATAAATTTATAATTGTAAATTTACATTAAAGCCATAAAATGAAATATAAGTGTATCAATATCAAAGACTGTATATACATTGTTGCATATATGAATGCAAGACTCTGTATATATAGTCTTTTTTGTAGTTAAATGCAATAATTTGATTGTATTTTGAAAAATACACAATATGATATAATTAGATAATATATACTTAATTTAATTGAGGAAGGTGATTATGTGGAATATTTACTTGAAAAGAGTGGTTTAAAAGAATATAGATATGAACCTTTAAATAAATACAGAGAAATATTAGAAAAAAACTATAATAATTCAAGAAGCATTATACTATTAGTTCCAAATAATAATACAAAAATAAGATATGAAAGATTTTTAAATTTAGATTACAGTGAAGAGTTGAAAATAACAACATATATAGGTTTTGTAAAAAAAGAATTATTGAAGTATTGGCCACTTATAATAGAAAAATGTAATGAAATAAATAAAAAAACTGTATCTCCAACATTTATATCAAACAGCTTAAGTGAATATTTAATAGTACAGAAAGTTAAGGAAAAAAGGATACAAGAAGGTTACTTTGAAGATATTACAGGAACAAATAAATCAATAGCAAATAGTATAATGACTAATATAAACAAAGCAGCATTCAATTTAACTGACTTTGATTCTATAGGAGAAAAAATATATTCATCAAAGAAAAATAGAGACAGTATATACAGATTTTCATACACTCAGATGGATGAAATTATATCGTATTATATAAATTCATTACTATCAAATTCAATTTTGGATAATGCTTTAAGTGTATATCTATATAATCAATATCTGCTTACTGATGATTTTTATATAAAAAACTTATTTAAAGAAGTAAGATATATAATAGTGGATAGCCTTGAAAGTTCAAGTAATGTAGAAGTTGATTTTATTGCAAAAGCATTAGACAATGTATTAGAAAGTTATATATATATTGACTATAGCAAGGATTATTCTGTATTTAACAATATAGATATAGACTATATAAATGAAAAGATAATATCAAAAATTAACTCACAAGAAAAAGATAAGATTAAGAAGAAGAGTATTAAAATAGAGGATTTATATTTATTAAATGCAAAAGTAGAATTGAATCAATCAAGCCAACTGTACAATGAAATGTTAGATTTAATAAGTAATAAAATTATATCTCTTATAGAAAGTGGGGTATCTCCAAGAGATATAGCAATTATATCTCCTATAAATAATACTATATTAGAGTATCAAATTAGGGATTCTTTGATAGAAAAAAACATAGATGTTTTTAATACTAAAAAAGACAAAAAAGCAATAGATTATCCTTATGGAAATGCCCTTGTAGTGGCTACTTGCATATTTTATGGGTATTTAGATTTTATAAAAGAGGATGAATATTTAAGCTTTTTAGAAACTCTTTTAGAAATAAATCGGATAAAAGCATTTAAACTTTTAAATGAAACAAGAAATTCAAGTATTGATGATATAGATGGATATAGTCAGTACTGTGATATTTTACAGTATATTGAAGATAAGAAGAAAAGTGATATAAAAATACATGAATTTTTAATTCAGTTCTATATAGATAAAATGCTAGGTTTAAAAGCAGGTAAAAAGAACGTTGGGTTATGTAAAAAGATAATAACTGAAAGTGAATCTTTTAGTGAAAGTATAAATTTACTTGGTATGAGAGAAGAAAAAATATTTATAGAAGCTTTAAAGACTACAATAAACGATTATTACTCTGTTGTTGATTTAGAGGAGTTGAAATCCAAAGATAAAATAGTAATAACTACTCCTTATTCATATATATCATCAAATATAGATAGAAGTATACAAATATGGGTAGATATAGGAAGCAATGCTTGGAATATGAAAATAGAAAAAGATATAAGTAATTTAATTGTACTTAGAAAATCTTTTGAGGAAAAAAAGGTTTATACAAATGAAATGGAAGAATATTATAAGAAATATTATCTATACAATACTGTATATAATTTATTACTAAATGCAAATAAAATTTATGCATATAAGAGTGAGTATACTATTAACGGATATATTCAAGAAAGTATGTTATATAGTATACTCTTAAAAATCTCACATAAAGGAGATAAGAATTATGATTAATATAAATTATAGAGAAGATCAGATACCGATAATAAATTATGAAGCTGGTACTATGGCAGTACCAGCAGTACCAGGTGCAGGAAAAACATTCATAATAACAAACTTAGTAGCGAAGCTATTACTTGAGCAGAAGCATAAAGGAGGTAAAATATTAGTTCTTACATATATGAACAGTGCTGTAAATAATTTTAAAGGTAGAATAAAAAAGATTCTTGAAGAGAACAAAATAGATGATATTGGCTCATATGAAGTAATGACCATACATAGTTTGGCTGTAAAGATAATAAAGGAAAAACCAGAAGTTGTAATGTTAAGTGAGAATTTTAATATAGCTGATGATTTACAAAAAAATATTATATTAAATGAATGTATAAATAGATTTAGATTTGAAGGAGGAGAAAGAGCTTTTAGATGGTTTCTAAAGGAGCAAAAAGATGAGCATTGGAAGGAAATAACTCTTGAGGCTTGGGAAAGAGGTTTTTTTGAATTTGCAGTAAACGCAATAAGTGAACTTAAGTATAAGGGGATTTCTCCAGATAAACTTGAGGAAATATTGTCAAGAGGACACAAAGGAATGCTTAAAATTATTTTACCAATATATAAATTATATGATAGGAAGTTGAAGCAAAATGGATTACTAGATTATGATGACATATTAATTTTAGCAGAAAAAACTTTGACATTAGATGAAGCACTTAGAAAGAAATTTCAAGTTAGGTACAAATATATTTTTGAAGATGAATGCCAAGATTCAAATGAAATTCAAGGTAATATAATAAAAATTATATCTAGTGAAAACAAAAATTTAGTTAGAGTGGGGGATATAAATCAGAGTATAACAGGTACATTTTCATCATCAGACCCTAGATTTTTTAAAGAATTTATAAATAACTCAGATTTCTGTTATAGGATGAATATGTCAAATAGAAGTTCAGAAGATATACTTAATTTAGCAAATACTCTTGTAGATTATGTTACAAAGGAATTTAAACAGGAAGAATGTAGACATGCTCTTGAAGATATGCAAATAAAGACTGTTCCAAATGGAATGGGTTATAAAGAAAATCCTAGCCCAGAACATTACAATATAAATGTAAAGTGGTATAAAAGCTGGAAAAATGAAATAGAGCAAACTGCCAAATATGTTAAAGGGATAAAAAATAAATACCCAGATAAGAGTATAGGTATATTAGTTCCATTTAATGAGCAAGTTACACAAGTTGCTAAAGAGCTTAGAGAATACAATCTATCTTTTGAAGAATTAGGTCCAAATTCCATGAGTAAGAGGAAAATTATAAACAACATAGCATCTATTATTGATTTTATGCTACATTGTGATGATATAGAAAAGTTAATAGATGTACTTGATAAGGTTTTTATAAATACTGATAATGGAGCAGAGAAAAAAACTTTCTTAGAAGTAATAAAAAATTATTCAACAGAAGAAATTATCTACAATTTTGAATTTAGTAAGATAGAGACTGATTTAATCGAAATTAATGAAGAAAGTGATATATATATAAGTTTCAAAAGAGGAATAGATATTATAAAACATATATTAGAATATCCAGTAATAAGGTTAGACCTATTAGTTTTATTTATTGGGAAAAAACTTAATTTAGAAAAAGAAGATAAGGCTATACTTGATTATATATCTTTTTATATAAAGTATCTAGTATCAGAAAATATACATATGGATTTAGAAGATGTATATAATTTATTGTTTGATGTAAAAAATAAGGTATTCAATCACATAATAGATGTAGTATATGAAATAAATGGATATGAACCAGAACCTGGAAGTATAACATTATGTAACTATCATAAGTCAAAGGGCATGGAGTGGGATTGTGTGTTTTTATTAGGTCTTATTGAATATAATTTCCCTGACAATATCAATCAAAAATTTCAGAGTGATAAATGGTATTTAAAAGAAAAATACAAAAATCCTATGGCAATTATTAAATCAGAAATTGAGGCTATATTAAAAGGAAGTATCTCAACTGACTATGCTCATAAAACTAAGATTGATTCTATAAATGAAAAAATTAGGCTTTTATATGTAGGAATCACTAGAGCAAAGGAAATGTTAATACTTTCGGGAAGTGCTTATAGAGATGAAAATGATATAGGGAATAAAAGAAAAGAGCAAAAACCAAGTATATACTTAAACAGATTGAACCGACATATTAGTGAAAAGAGGTTGAATAACTGTTAATATATAATAAGTTTGATTGATATATTGTTTAAAATATTGATTGAAAAAGTTAAAACAATAGATAGTAGCAAATAGCTATTAAAAATAAAGTTAAGAGAGAAGTGATATGAGTGAATGATAAATTAAAATATTTTTCTTATAGTCAAAATTCAATTAACACATATAAATCATGTCCATTGAAGTTTAAATATAAATATATTGATAGAATAAATTGGAAAAATGATGATATTGGCAGTAGAGAGTATTATGAAAGCTTAAAAACAGGAAGAGATTTTCATTTAATTTGCGAAAGGTATTTTAGTAATATACCCCTTGGAATCTATTTTAATGATGAGGATAAAAATGGCAAAAAATTTTTAAAATGGATTGAAAATATAAAAAAAGTTGTCCCTATTAAAGAAGATAAAATATATCTACCAGAGTATGAAGTAAGGATGACTTTAAGAGGAGATACACTACAGGCAAAGTATGATTTAGTTGTAGTTGGAAAAGATGAGATAGAGATATGGGATTGGAAAACTGAGTCTAGAAAGATTGACTATAAAAATGTAGAAAATAGAATACAAACAATTGTTTATATGTTTTTAGCAAAAGAAGTAATCCCAAAAGTTTTAAAAATGGACATAAATGTTAAAGATATAAATATGAAATACTATCAACCTGAATTTGATGATTTACCAATCATCATTTCATATGATGAAGAAAAGCATGAAACAAATAAAAATAAAATTCAAACTTATATAAATATGATAAAGAATACTAATTATGAAGAACATACATACGAAGACAATCTATACAATGATATAGAAAAGGTATATAATAAAGAAGAACGTATGTGCTATAGAAATAAGAACCATTGCAAGTATTGCGAATTCAATAAATTATGCAATGATAAAGAAATAGATTATAGTATTTTGGAGGCGGAAATTTATGGGACTTAGGTTTATATTAGGTAGAGGTGGAAGTGGAAAATCTACTTATATGCTAGATGAAATTAAAAGAGAAGCTCAAAGAAATGAAATAACATCAATTATACTTTTAGTTCCAGAACAATACACATTTGAGGCTGAAAATAGAGTAAGTAAACTATTTTTAGGAAAAGAAAAAGATAAGTATCTAAGAGTTAGAGTGCTTAGTTTCAAAACACTAAGTAATATAGTTTTTTCTCAAGCAGGAGGATTAACAGATGTAAATATAAATTCTAGTGGAAAAGCAATGATGGTATATAGAGCGATTGAAGATGTAAGTGAAGAATTAAATGTATTTTCAAAGTCAAAGTCACAATCTGGTTTTGTAAGTTCAATTACAGATATGATATCGGAAATGAAACAGTACAATATAAGTCCTGAAATGTTAGAAAATATATCAGGAGAATTAGATAATGAGACTTTAAGCCTAAAATTAAAAGATATAAGTAAAATATATAATTCTTTTGAAGGAAAATTACATGAAAATTATGTAGATGCTCAAGATATGTTAACTTCATTGGCAAATAGGATAGAATTAAGCAGTTATTTAGATGGAGCTTGTGTTTATATAGATGAATTTACAGGTTTTACACCAAATCAGTACAATGTGATAAAGAGCATATTAAATAAAGCTAAAAATGTCAGTATTTCTTTAACTGTAGATGACATTAATTATATTGGATATAGTAAAGCAGATGTATTTTCTAGAACTAAATTTACTTATTCAAAGTTAACTCAATTGTGTAATGAAGAGGGGATAAAAATACTTCCACAAGTAAATTTGAATACAGGTGTTATAAAAAGATTTGAAGAAATCAAAGAATTACAACACTTAGAAAGATTTTATAATGCTTATCCATATAAAACATATTTAAATCCAACTGAAAATATAAAGATAAAAGAGTTTAATAATTTATATTCAGAGGTAGAAGAAATAGCTAAAGAAATTGTACATTTAGTTAGAGATAAGAATGTTAGATATAGAGATATAACTATAGCCACAAGAGATTTAAATAGATATGATTTTTTAGTACACTCTATATTTAATGAATATAATATACCAAATTTTATAGATAAGAAGAGAGAAGCAAAAAGTAACCCGATAGTTATTTTAATTATTTCAGCCTTAGAAATGAAGCATAGACGATATGGATATGAGACCATGTTTAGATATTTAAAAAGCGGACTTATAGGAATTGATAATAATGATATAAATTTACTAGAAAACTATGTGCTAGCTAATGGAATAAAAGGTAAGAAATGGTTTGATGAAAAATGGGATTATAGAATAACACAGAGTCTTTCTAGTGAAGAAAGTGACTTTGAACTAGAATTAAAAGATAAAATAAATGAAATAAAAAATAGAGTACTAGAGCCAATAGTTACTTTACAAGAAAAACTAAAAGGGAAAAATAGGGTAAAAGAAATATGTAAGTATATATATGAATTTTTACTGGATATAAATATGCCAGAAACTATAGAAAGTTTAATAGTAAATTTTAAAGATAAAGGAGAACTTGATGTTGCCAATCAATACTCACAAGTTTGGGATATAGTAGTGGATGTACTAGACCAAATGGTTGAGCTTATGGGTGACGAAATAATTTCTTTAGAAAAATTTATAAAGCTAATAACTTTAGGTTTTGATGAATACGAATTAGGATTAGTTCCTCCTAGTATAGACCAAGTACTTGTAAGTAGTGTGGATAGAATGAAAAATCCAAATACTAAGTATTTATATCTAATTGGAACTACTGATGGTATATTTCCTCTAATTACAAAAGATAGTGGGATATTAAGTGATAATGATAGAGAAAATCTTGGAAGTAAAGGAATTGAAGTTGACATTGATAGTAAAACTAGAAGTTTTGAGGAACAGTTTCTAGTATATAAGGCTCTTACTTCTACATCTGAGAATTTAATCATAACATATCCTATATCTGACCATGAAGGTAAAACTCTTAGACCATCAATAATTATATCAAGACTTAAAAAGATATTTCCAAATATAGACAACAAAAGTTATTTAGTAGAAGAAGATAAGCAAAATGATGAAGATATACTTAAAAAAATAACTGTTAAATCACCTACGTTTAATGAACTTATAAATGTAATAAAAAATTATGATAATGATAGTTACAATAAAGAAGATATTAATAGTATTTGGCTAGATATATATAGATACTATCTAAAGGATGAAATGTATAGTTCGATAACAAAGAAAGTTATAAAAGGCCTTAGTTATACCAATCAAGTCCATAAGATTGAAGAAAAAAAGATAAGGTCGTTATATAAAAGTAATTCTCTTAGTGTATCTAGGCTTGAAAAATATGCAGAGTGCCCATTTGCTTATTTTATACAGTATGGTTTAAAAGCTAGAAAACGTAAAGAATATTCATTTACACCACCAGATTTGGGAACTTTCATTCACAATATTTTAGATAGATTTTCAAAGGAGCTTTCACAAGATAGTTTATCTTGGAGAGACATTGATGAAAAGTATATAGAATTAAAGATAGGTATAATAGTTGATGAAATAATTTCAAAGATACCAGGATATATATTAAATAGTTCTGAAAGGTATAAATATCTTGCATATAGATTAAAAAATATGTTGACAACTGCTGTAGATATAATCAGTCAACAAATAAAACAAGGTTCATTTGAGCCAATAGATTATGAAGTTAATTTTGGAAGAGATGGAAAATATCCTCCTATAAAAATAGTATTAGATAATGGAGAAGAAGTAAATCTAATTGGGCAAATAGACAGAGTTGATGAATTTAAAGAAGGAGAAAATAAATATATAAGAATAGTAGATTATAAATCGGGCAATAAAGATATAAGTTTGACAGAAATATATTATGGTCTACAGTTGCAATTACTTGTGTATTTAGATGCAATTCTTGACAGTGTAAAAGGAGAAGATGTAAATATAAATCCAGCTGCAATATTATATTGTAGAATAAATAACCCAATAGCGAAATTTAATGAAGATAAAGATGATGAAGAAATACAAGAAGCAATACTAAAAGAACTTAGAATGAAGGGGCTTGTAATAAAAGATTCTCATATAATAAAAGAAATGGATAAATCATTAATAGATGGAGAAAGAAAAAACTCTTTAGTAATACCAGTAGGTCTTACAAAGGATGGAAATGTAGGCAAAAGCACATCAGCAGTAACTTATGAGGAGTTCAAATTACTTAGAAATTATGTAAAACATGCTATAAAGGATTTATGTGAAGATATGTTAAGTGGAGAAATCTGTATAGCTCCATATAAACACAAAGATGGAACATCATGTGATTTTTGTGATTATTCAGCTATATGCCAATTTGATTCAACTATGAAAGATAATAAATATAAAAATTTAAATAATAAGAGCAATGAAGAAATAATAAAACTGATGAAAGGAGATGTTAATTAGTGAGTTCTCCTAAATGGACAAAAGAGCAATTAGAAGTCATAGAAAGTAGAGATTGCAATTTATTGGTTGCAGCAGCTGCTGGGTCAGGAAAAACAGCAGTGCTAGTTGAGCGTATAATTCAAATGATAACAAGTAGGGAAAATCCAATCGATATAGATAAGTTATTAGTGGTTACATTTACTAATGCTGCTGCATCAGAGATGAGAGAGAGAATAGGTGATGCTATAGGAAAATCACTAGATGAAAATCCAGAAAATAAACATTTACAAAATCAACTGGTTCTATTAAATAAATCTAGCATTACAACAATACACTCATTTTGTTTGGATGTTATAAAATCAAACTTTCATAGAATAAATTTAGACCCAAATTTCAGAATAGGAGACCAAACTGAATGTGCTATTTTGAAACAAGAGGCAATAGAAGATGTATTTGAAACCTTGTATGAAGAAAGAAATGAGGGATTTTTAAATTTAGTTGAAAGTTATGCAGAAAGAGGAGGAGACAAGGAAGTACAGGATATTATTTTAGGAATATATTCATTTGCAATGGCTTCTCCTAAACCTAAAAAATGGTTGCTTGATTCAGCAGAGAGATTTAATATTGATGAAGACTTTGATTTTTCACAATCTATTTGGGCTAGAGCTATATTAGATACTGTAAAAATAGAAATTAATGGTCTTTGTTTAAATATGGAAAAGGCATTAAAAGAAGTTGAATCAATAGCAGAATTAGAAACCTTTTCAGAAAAGTTAGCTATTGAGTATAAAAAAATAGTAGGTATTTCAGAAGCGTGTAATAAGTCCTGGAATGAAGCATATAAAAAGATGGCAGCTATGTCTTTTGAAAACTATGTAAAAGGAGTAAAAAGGATACCAAAAGATGCTCCTTCATATATAAAAGAATCAAAAGAAAAAGCAAAGGCTATGAGAGATAAGGCTAAGAAATCTTTAGAAAGTATAGTAAATGCTACATTCAATAAAGATAATGACTCTATTAAAGAAGAAATAAAATATCTTTATAATATAGTCAAGCCTATATCTAATATTGTACTGAGATTTGAAGAGGAATATAGTAATAAGAAAAGTGAAAAAGGAATAATAGACTTTAATGATATAGAGCATTTTGCCTTAAATATACTAACCAATATGGATGAAGAAGGTAATATTGTACCTTCTGATATAGCAATGGGATATAGAAAGAAGTTCTATGAGATATTTATAGATGAATATCAAGATAGTAATCTAGTACAGGAAGTGTTGCTTAAAGCTGTGGCTAACACAGAAACACCAAATAGGTTTATGGTTGGAGATGTAAAGCAGAGTATATATAGATTTAGACAAGCAAAGCCAGAATTATTTTTACAAAAATACAATAACTATAATGATAAAAAGGGAACTTCTCATAGAAAAATAATGCTTTATAAAAACTTTAGAAGTAGGGAAGAAGTTGTAGATGCTGTAAATTATATATTTGAAAATATAATGAATGAAAATATAGGAGAAATTGAATATACAGAAAAAGAAAGGCTCAATTTAGGGGCTGATTTTAAATTGGATACAGATGAAGCATCTATTATTGGCGGAGCAACAGAAGTACATCTTATACAAAAAGATAATAAACTTGATGATGATACTATAAACAATAAAAATGATAGTGATAATAATGAAGACAATGAATTAGAAGAAGAAAAATTAGATAATATACAACTTGAGGCCAGAATGGTTGGAAAGATTATTAAAGATTTAATGAGAGCTAATGAAGAAGGAAAAATCCAAAAAATCTACGACAAGGGAATTGACGAATATAGACCTGTGGAGTTTAGAGATATAGTGATTCTTTTAAGAGCAACATCAGCATGGGCTCCAGTGTTTGCAGATGAATTGATGAATATGGATATACCAACATATGCCGATGTTGGAGTGGGATATTTTGATACCATTGAAATAAAAACTATATTATCATTACTTCAGATAATAGATAATCCAATACAAGATATACCACTTATATCTGTATTAAAATCTCCTATATTTGGATTTACACCAGAGGATTTGATTGATATTAGAATTCAGAATAAAGATAAGACTTTTTATGAAGTTTTAGAAAGTACATCAGAGTATGATGATTTTATAGATTCTCAAAATGAAAATAAGTCTGAGTTTATTCCAAGTAAAGAATGTATAAGTAAAAGCAAGGATTTTTTCGTTAAATTAAGGGATTTTAAAGAAAAATCAATGTACATGAGTACTGACGAATTTATTTGGTATTTGTATACAAAGACTGGATATTATGCTTATGTTGGGGCATTGCCAGGTGGAAGTCAAAGACAAGCTAATTTAAAAGTATTGTTTGAGAGAGCAAAACAATTTGAAGAGACTAGTTTTAAGGGAATATTCAACTTTGTAAATTTTATAGAGAAATTAAAAAAATCTAGTTCTGATATGGGAAGTGCAAAGACACTTGGAGAAAATGCAAATGTTGTTAGGATAATGAGTATTCATAAAAGTAAAGGATTAGAATTTCCAGTAGTTATATGTTCTGCAATGGGTAAAAACTTCAATACTCAAGATTTTAAAAAGAGTATCTTATATCATCATAATTTAGGGTATGGACCTCAGTTTGTGGATTATGAAAGAAGAATATCTTTTCCAAGTATAGCCAAGGAAGCATTAAAAAGTAAAATAAATATAGAAAATCTATCAGAAGAGATGAGAGTTTTATATGTTGCATTTACAAGAGCAAAAGAAAAATTGATTATAACAGGTTCTACTAGAAATGTACAAGATAGTATAAAACGATGGGCAAATGGAATTGAAGGTCTGGATACAATATCACAATATGAGATACTAAAAGGTAAAAATTTTCTGGATTGGATAATGCCTTGTGTATTAAAACATAAAGACTTATCTAATTTATTGGAAGATGTAGGTTTAGATGCAGTCTTTAATGTTGACCATAATTCAAAATGGTATGGAAGACTATGGAATAAGAATGATGTCTTAATAGAAAGAAAGACTAATGAAGAAAATGAAAGTATTGAAGAAATCCTTGAAAAGATAGATGTAGATAATCCTGATAGCAATTATTATACTGAAATAGAAGGAAAATTAAATTATGTATATCCATATGAGTTTAGCACAAGAAAACCTGCTAGTATATCTGTTACAGAAATAAAAAAAATACAAAACAACTATGAGGAAGAGTTAATAAATACTATATTTGAACAAAAAGTAACACTAAAAAAACCTCTATTCATTCAAAATGATGAAGAAAGAGAAAAGATTAATGGAGCAGAAAGAGGTACTATAGTCCATTTGGTTATGGAAGTTTTAGACTTAAAAAAAGTAAATAGTGTAAATGATATAAAGTCACAAATACAAGGATTTATTTCAAAAGGTGTAATAACAGAAAAACAGGCTAGTATAGTAAATCCATATAAAATATATAAATTTTTTGCTTCAAATATAGGCAAAAGGATGCTGAATGCTGAACTTATAAATAGAGAAAAATCCATTTATGCACAAGTGAATATGAAAGATATTTATATTTATGAAGAATTAATAAAAAATGATGATAAAAAACTCTATGATAAAGAAAGTGTCATGTTAAGAGGTATAGTTGATGCTTATTTTGAAGAAGATAATCAAATAGTTTTAGTTGACTATAAAACAGATTTTGTAAATGAAGAAAATATAAATCAAATAATAGAGAAATATAAAAAACAATTAGATTTATATGCAGATGTTATTGAAACTTTAACAGGGAAGTCAGTAAAAGAAAAATGTATATATTTATTTGGTGTTGATGAAGCTGTTTGTTATTAGTTTTTTTATATAAATTAAACATAAAGATAGAGGAAGGGGAAAAAATGAGATTTATTCATACATCAGATTGGCATCTAGGGAAATCCCTAGAGGGCCATTCTAGAATTGAAGAGCAAGCAAAGTTTTGTGAGGAATTTATAGAAATAGTAGAATCAAATGAAATAGATATGGTTGTAATTGCTGGAGATATATATGATACTTCTAATCCTCCTGCACAAGCAGAAAAACTGTTTTATCAAACTGTTTCAAAACTTGCTAATAATGGGCAAAGGTGTGTATTAATAATTTCAGGAAATCATGATAATCCAGAGAGACTTTCTGCAATAACACCTTTAGCACATGAACAGGGAATACTTATATTTGGTTATCCATCAAGTGCTACAACAAAAGCTAAGTATAGAAACTTTGAAATAACAGATGCAGTACAAGGATGCACAACACTAAATATAAATGGTGAAAGTGTTGTAATTGCTACCTTACCTTATCCAAGTGAAAAAAGATTGAATGAAGTTTTTTCGAGTGAAGATGATTTGGAAAAACAAAAAACTTATTCTGAAAAGGTAGGCAATATATTTAAAAATCTAGAAGAAAACTTTAGAAGTGATACTATAAATATAGCAGTATCACATATATTTGTAATAGGTGGAGAGAGTACTGAATCAGAAAGACCAATACAACTAGGAGGAAGTTTTTTAGTTGAAAGAAAAGACTTACCAGAAAAAGCTCAATACACTGCATTAGGTCATTTGCATAAACAACAAAAAGCTTCTGAACGTTTAAATGCATATTATTCAGGTTCTCCACTTCAATATAGTAAAGATGAAAGAGCATATACTAAAGGTGCATATATAGTGGATATAAAGGCTGGTGAAAAACCAGTAATTGGGGAAGTATACTTTAATAATTATAAACCTATAGAAGTATTTAAATGTAATGGTATAGAAGAAGCTTTAGAGATATGTGAGCAAAATCAAAATAGAGATATTTGGTCATACTTTGAAATAAATACTGATGAGATAATATCACAGAATGAAATAAAAAAAATGAAGGAATTATTAAAAGACATAATAGAAATAAAACCAATAATAACATCTTGCTATGAACAAGAAAGTGTAGATATAAAAGAAAAGTCTATGGCAGAGTTATTTAAAGAATTTTATTCTTTTAGTAGAGGTGTGGAGCCAAAAGGGGAGCTTATGGATTTGTTTCTAGATATAATAAGTGAAGAGGGTGAATCAGCAGATGAGACCAATTAGGTTAGAAGTTACAGGACTTAATAGTTACATTGATAAACAAGTTATAGACTTTGAAAAGCTAATTGAAAGAGGTTTGTTTGGGATATTTGGAACTACTGGAAGTGGAAAATCTACAATTTTAGATGCAATAACCATTGCTATGTATGGAAATATCTCCAGAAATACAAAAGAATATATAAATAGTGTATGTGATAAGGCAATTATATCATATGAATTTGAGATAGGAAGTAAAAATACTAGAAGAAGATATATTGTAGATAGAACTATTGCTAGAAGCAAAACAGGAACAAAGACTTCTAATGCTAGATTAATAGAGATATTGAATGACAATACTAAAAATGTCTTAGCTGATAAGGTTGTGGAAGTAAATGAAAAGGTAGCTCAAGTTGTAGGGCTAACAGCTAATGATTTTACTAGGTCAGTAGTTTTGCCACAAGATAAATTTAATGAGTTTCTGAGATTGTCACGAGCAGATAGAAGAGACATGTTAGAGAGAATTTTCAATCTTGAGAAATATGGAAGAAGTCTTGGAGAAAAAGTAAAAAAGAGAAAAAACCTACATTTACAAAATTTAAAAGATTTAAAATCAAAATTAAGCCAATATGATGGAGTTACAGAAGAAGTATACAACAATATAAATCAAGAATTAATAGAATTAAAACAAACTGAAAAAGAGAAAAATAAAGCTTTGGATTTGGCTCAGAAATCTTATGAAGAGAGTAAAGCAGTATATGAAGAACAATTAAAACTAGAGAAAAATGAGATTAGAAAAGATGAACTTAATTTAAAAAGCAATGAGATAAAAGAAAAGACAAGTGTTGTAGAAAATGATAATAATGCAAGAAAAGTAGACCCATACATAGGCTCTGTTCAAAATCTAGAAAAAAAAATAAATGAAGATAACTTTACTGTAAGTAATTTAGAAAAGAAATTAGTGATACTAAATCAGGAACTTGAGGTCATAAAAAATAGATATGAAAAAATAAGTAGAATTAAAAATGAAGAGGTTCCTAAATTAAGTGAAGAAAAGATAAGGTTGCAACAGGCAATAAGATTAGAAGAGGAGTTAGTTTTATTAGATAAAGAGTTAAAAGAGTTAAAAGAACATGGTGTTAATTTAAATAAGAATAAAGTAGAATTAGAAAAAGTAAAACAAGAGGCTGAATCTAGAAAAGATGCAGTAATTAAGTCCATAAAAGAAGTTGAAGGAAAAATCGATAAAGTAAATATAGGTGCTGAATTAAAACAAAAGATATTTTTAGCATATGAATATGAGAAAGATTATAATAAAGTCTTAGAAGAGAAGAATCAAAAAGTAAATAAACTAGAAGAAATACTTAAAGAGACAGAAGACATAAATTTAAAAATCAGATATATCGATAAAGATAAAAATGATACAAAACGTAATTTAGAAAATTTATCTCTTCACTTAGATGTTCTTCTTAGAAAATGTCCTGGTAAGAGTGAAGATTTACTTTTAAAATCTGAATATGTAACTGAATTAAGAAATAAAGCAAACAATACTAAAGAAAATGAAATTAAGAAGAATAATATACAAGATGAATTAAAGATAGTACTAGAAAGTAAGTTTAATACTGAAAGAGAAATAAATTTACTAAATGAGAAGCTTGAAAATAATAGAAAAAATAGGGAAGACTTAGAAAAAGAACTAGAAGAGTTAAAATATTTAAATTTAGCATCAGAGCTTAGACGTGAGTTAAAAGAAAATACGCCATGCCCAGTTTGTGGGTCAAAACATCATGAAAACCATAATATAACAAAATATGATGAGAATATAGCTTTTGTCAAAGAAAAACTAGAAAAACAGGAAAAAGAAAAATTAAGTATAAGACGCAATATAGAGGAATTAAATGCTAAAGTAAGTGGATATTTATCTGTAGAAAAAATGAAAACTAAAGAATTGGAAGATGTAAAAGGAAAACTAGGTGATATTCCATCTAGTCAATTGTTAAAAAAGCTTGATGACGAACAAAGAAAACTTGCTTTGCTTAAATCTAACATTCAAGAATGGGAGAAAGAGAAAGAAGATACCGAAAATAAGATAACATTAGTTAAAGAAGAGAAGAATAAAGTTGAAAAAGAAGAACTAAAAATAAAAGAAAGCTTGAATAACTATAAGAAATTAACGAGAGACTTAAATACAGAGATAGAAAGTCTAGAAAATAAATGTAAAAAACTAAAACAGGAGTATATAGGGTTAAAGACGATTACTAAAGTTTCTAATTTATCATCAAAGGTAGAAGAAATAAGAGAAAATGAAAAAAAATTAGAATTACTAAGCACTGGATACTCCAAATTATTAAAAAATAGAGATTCATTAGACCTTAAAATAAGAGAAAATCAAAGTAAACTACATGAGATAGAGATAGAGTTAATAAGAGCTAGAGAATTATATGTAGAAAAAAAAGTGCATAGAGAAAATAAGTATAAAGAAGTTATTAACATAACTAAGGGTGATTTGGCTAAAAATCTTTTACATAATGTTGAAGAAAATATATGTAAGATATTAGAACAAGAAGAATCAAGTAGAAAAAAATTAGAAGAGCAAAGATTAGAGTATGAAAAAAATATTGCTGAAAAACACAATATAGATGGTAGACTTAAAACAGCTAGAGAACAATATAAAGAACAAAAAGTAATATTAAATGGATTATTAGCAGAAAATAAATTTGAAAGTATATATGCAGTAAAAAGAGCTTTGTTAGATGGCGATGAAATAAAAAAATTAATTGAAGAGATATTAGAATATGAAGAAGAACAAAAATTATTGACATTTAAAATAAAATCATCAAAAGAAAAATTAAATGGTAGGACTGTAAAGAAGGAATACTTTGAGCAATTAAAAGACGAGATTTATAATCTAAAAGTTGAGATAGGTAATATATCAAAAGATATTGGAGCTAATCAAAATAAGCTAATAACATTAAAAGACTCTTTAGATAAGATAAATGATTTTAATAAAGAACTTAAAGTAGTTGAACACCAGGTAGATTTATTAGAGGAATTAGATAAATGTGTGCAAGGAAACAAGTTTGTAGAATATGTTTCTACAAACCAATTAAAATATATCGCTTTGGAAGCATCAAAAAGATTGGAAAGAATAACAAAAGGAAGATATGCACTTGAAATTGATTCGACACTGAATTTTGTAATGAGAGATAATTTTAATGGAGGAGAAAGAAGAAGTATTGATACTCTATCTGGTGGAGAAACATTCTTAACTTCTCTATCACTAGCACTTGCTCTTTCATCTCAGATACAATTAAAGGGAAGTGCACCTCTAGAATTCTTCTTTTTAGATGAAGGTTTTGGCTCACTAGATAGTGAACTTTTAGAAATTGTTATAGAATCATTGGAAAGATTGCATAGTAATAATCTAAGTGTGGGTATAATAAGTCATGTCGAGGAACTTAAAAATAGAGTTCCTGTTAAGTTAATAGTTTCATCTAGTGAGGCTGGAGTAGGTTCACAAGTAAAAATTGAATATAGTTAAAAACATATGTTAATTGAATATATTATCTAATATTTCCAAAAAATATATAATTGTGATATAATTAAAACTAATATTAAAGTTATTTATAATTAATATTAATATAAAAACATGTAATTAGGAGTGTGGTAAGTGTTGGAATCGCCCAATAATTTGATTCAGATTATATTTTTAATAGTATTACTTATGGGGTCTGCATTTTTCTCAGCATCTGAAACGGCTTTAATGTCATTGAGTAAAATCAGAATCAGATATATGCAAGATGAAGGAGTTAAAGGAGCTAAGTTAGTAAGTTCATTAATAGAAAGTCCAAATAAACTTTTAAGTTCTATATTGGTTGGAAATAACGTCGTAAATATAGCAGCAACATCCATATCAACATCTTTATTTATAGGATTAATGGGAGAAAAAGGAGTGGCACTTGCTACAGCTGTGATGACAGTGTTAGTATTAATATTTGGTGAAATTACTCCAAAGACAATAGCAGCAAGTAATTCAGAAAAGGTTTCTCTATTAGTATCCAAACCTATAAAAGTAATTATATTTATATTAAGACCAATAGTATGGATATTTAACATAATCACAAGTGTTATATTTAAATTATTCGGTATAACAAATAAAGGAGCCAAATCATTCATAACTGAAGAAGAATTAAAAACCATGGTAAATGTAAGCCATGAAGAAGGCGTCCTTGAAATGGAAGAAAGAGAAATTATAAACAATGTATTTGAATTTGGAGATATGCAAGCTAAAAATGCAATGATACAAAGAATAGATATGGTAGCTATAGATATGGAAGATAGTTATGATGAGATAATACAGGTATTTAAAACTGAGAAATTGAGTAGAATGCCTGTGTATGAAGAAACTATAGATGATATTGTAGGAATACTTAATATAAAAGACATTATATTTTTATCAGATGAGGAAATAGAATCATTTGACATTAAAAACTATATGAGAGAGCCTTTCTTCACATATGAATTCAAAAAAATAACACAACTTCTTGAAGAGATGAAACTTGAAAAAAGCCAAATGGCCATAGTTGTAGATGAGTATGGTGGAACATCTGGTCTTCTAACTATAGAAGATTTAGTAGAAGTAATTGTTGGTGATATAGAGGATGAATATGATGAGGAAGAAGATGAAATACAAGTTATAAAAGAAGATGAGTATATTGTAGATGGAAGTACTAAAATTGGTGATGTTAATGAACTTATTGGTGTAAACTTAGAATCTGAAGAATTTGATTCTATAGGTGGCTTTATAATTGGACACTTGAGCAGATTGCCAGAAGAGAATGAAGTAATTGAAGTCGATAATATAAGATTTTGTATAGAGAGCATAGAAAAAAATAGAATTAAAAAAATAAGAATATATACATAATGTAATAATGTTCTTAAATTTATTATGAGTGCATGTAATGTAAAAGTTAAATTTTATATTGCATGCACTTATTTTTATTTTATATTCAAATAAAACTAGTATGAAATGGACAAAATAAAAATATAAATTAGAAGAAAGGAGATTTTTAAAATGAGCATACTAGAAAATAATTTCTTATATAAATTAAAAAATAATACCATCTTTTTTTGTATATATACATTGTTATTTGTTTTTCTTTATAAAGCTTTTCCATACATAGCCCCATTTTTTTTAGGTGGTATAATAGCACTTATGATTAATCCTATATCACAAAAGTTAGAAAATAAATTTCACATAAATAAAGGTGTATCTACGTTGGTTTTAAGTTTTCTTGCGGTTGCTATAGTTAGTACAGTTACTACAATAATAGTAATAAACTCAGTAAAAGAACTAATGGGATTTTTAAATAATGTATCAGCTAATCCTGAAGATATAAGTAATACTATTATGTATTTCTTAAATAAAGTAAACGACTTCATGAAAACATTTCAAGAAATAGCTAATTTTGATGTAGAGCAGTTAGTAAATAAATTTAGTGGTGAAGTGATGCAAATTACAAAAAATCTTCTTACAAGTATTCTTGGATTAGCCACTTCCATCCCATATATTATAATATTTATAATTACTTTGTTTATTGCTACATATTTTATAGCAAAAGATTTAGATAAAATTGAAAATAATTTTTATAATATGTTCACTACTGATGTCAGAAAGAAAGTAAAAAATGTAAAAAAAGAAGCAGGTCTTTCTCTTGTTGGATATATAAGAGCTTATACAATACTTATGGCTATAACATTTTTTGCAATTTGGGGAAGTTTTGCTTTATTTGGATTAAAATATGGTTTAATAGTAGGATTTGTGGGAGCTTTAATGGATTTAATTCCATTTCTAGGTATTATAACAATATACCTTCCAGTAATAGTTTACTATTTTCTTATAAAAAATTATTTTATAGCTATAAGTATGACTATAATATTTTTTATCTTATCTTTAATTAGAGAAATACTAGAGCCTAAACTAGTATCTGTAAATGTTGGATTAAATCCACTGGCTACACTTGCTGCAATTTTTATTGGAATCCAAGTAAAAGGAATAATTGGCGTAATTTTTTGTTTGGGTTTGGTGTGTATGCATGATATACTTAAGAAGGTGGATATTTTTTAATTATAATAACTTAGAGCTTTTTTAAAATAAAAATTTATTCACTAATAAATAAAAAATTTCATTAATAGTATAAGAAAGAGGGTATATACGTGAAACAAAAAGTAGTAGAAAGATTTTTAAAATACGTATCATTTGATACAACATCCAATTCTCAATGTGAAAATTGTCCATCTTCAGAAGGTCAAAGAGTTTTAGCTAAGTATATAGTTGAAGAGCTAAAATCAATGGGTATTGATGATGTAAGTTTAGATGAAAATAGTTATATAATGGCTACTTTAAAGGGAAACACTGATGGTGTGGATACTATAGGGTTCATATCACATTTAGATACAATTGAAGATGTTAGTGGAAAAGATATTAAACCAAGAATAATTCAAAACTATGATGGAAAAGATATAGTTTTAAATGAAGAATTAAATGTTGTTACGTATATAAGTGATTCTCCAGAGTTAGAAGAATTTAAGGGAGATGATTTAATAGTTACTGATGGAACAACTTTACTTGGTTCTGATGATAAAGCTGGTATAGCTGAAATAGTAACTGCAATAGAATACTTAATAAATCATCCAGAAATTAAACATGGAGATATAAAAATAGGATTTACACCTGATGAAGAAATTGGTAGAGGTGCTGATTTATTTAATGTTGAAAAATTTGGAGCAAAATATGCATATACTTTAGATGGAGGAATAGTTGGAGAGCTTGAATGTGAAAACTTCAATGCAGCAAATGCAACTATTACTATACATGGTAGAAATGTTCATCCAGGGTCAGCTAAAAATAAAATGGTAAATGCTATACATATAGCTGCTGAAATATCAGGAATGTTTCCAGCAGATGAAAGACCAGAAACAACAGAGGGATATGAAGGTTTTTGGCATCTAAATTCTATAGGTGGAAATGTTGAAAATGTAAGTATGGCTTATATTATTAGAGACCATTGTAGAGAAAAGTTTGAACAGAGAAAGTCTATTATGATAGAAAATATAGCAAGAATAAATAAGAAATATGACAATAGAGTAGAATTAGACTTAAAAGATTCTTATTATAATATGAAAGAAAAAATTGAACCAGTTATGTTTATAGTTGATATAGCTAAAGATGCTATGGAGGAATTAGGTATAAAGCCACGTCTAGTTCCTGTAAGAGGAGGAACTGATGGAGCAAGATTATCTTTTAATGGATTACCTTGTCCAAATATATTTACTGGAGGATTAAACTTCCATGGTAAAAATGAATGTATACCAGTTAGTTCTATGGAGAAAGCTACTCAATTAATTATAAGAATAGCTGAAAAATATGCTGAAAGAGTTTAGTTAAAAGTATTTAAAAACTAATCATTTAAAGTTATAATAGCTATATCATTCTTTATAAGTCAAACTGATTATGAGTTTGTATTGTATTTGAGATGATATAGCTATTTTTGTAATTAGTTTTATAAAGGATAATTATTTTTAATTGTGTGTATCGATAAAAGGTACAGATAGCAATAAGTATTAATATTAAAAAGGGGGAATTATATTGAAAATTAAATCTAAAAAAATAATAGCATTTGCACTTGTAGTGGGAATTATGATGCCAAGTTGTGTATATGCAGACATCACTGATAAAAATCAAAATACACAGACAGGTATGAATCATTATCTTAAAAACAGAAAATCTCCAAAGGGAGAAACATTAATTGGTGAAGATAGATTTGATACGGCCATAAAAATATCTCAAAGTGGATGGAATAATGGTTCAGAGAGAGTATTTCTAGTTAATTCAAATTCATTACCAGATGCATTGGCTTCAACTCCTTTAGCTAGCAAGCTGGATGCACCAATACTACTTACTAATAAAAATAGTATACCAGATAATGTTACAGATGAAATAAAAAGACTTAATCCAGAAGAAGTTATTTTAATCGGAAGTGAAGGAGCTATTTCATCAAGTGTAAAAGAATATCTTGAGGACATAGGAGTGTTAATAAGCAGAATTGGTGGAGCAGATAGAGAAGAAACTTCATTACTTCTTACTAAGCAACTGGATGATACAGGAGATTTAGGTGTTTCAAAAGTAGCAGTAGTTAATGGATACAATGGGTTAGCAGATGCAACCTCAATATCAAGTCCAGCAGCAAGTGATAATATGGCTATAATATATACAAGTAAAGATAGTATAAGAAGTGGAGCAAAGAGTTTTATTACACAAAATTCAAATGAGACTTACATAATCGGTGGAGAATATAGTATAAGTAAAAACCTTGAGGGACAATTAGTCAATTCAGAAAGGCTAGCAGGTACAGATAGAAAAGATACAAATGCCAAAGTTTTAGAAAAATTTTATGGAAAATTAAGTAAAGTTAATAATATGTATTTTGCAAAAGATGGAAGTGGAAGAGAAGCTGATTTAGTTGATGGGCTTGCTGCTGGAGTATTAGCATCAAAGACAAAATCACCTGTAATCCTTGCAAGTGGAAGTTTAAGTAGTGCACAGAAAAGTTTTATAAAAAAAGTAAAGGCTGATAAATTTGTGCAAGTTGGTGGAGGTAAGAATAGTAAACCATATACAGAAGCATTAGAATTACAGTAATATAGATAAATCAATAACAACATATAATAAAAACAAGTAAACTAAGTTAGATTTAATTAGAGGTCTAGGATATTATCTTTAAAGTTCTAATTAAGATATAAATAGCAGAGTTTACTTGTTTTTTTTGTTCATTTAAAAGAATTAAGTTTGATTTATTTTTATTGAAAGTTTATTGAAAGTTTATTATTCGTTAATATTTATTATATTTCCAGTATTGATGTCAACTAAGTTGATATCAAGTTCAAGTTCATCTTCATCATCAGTTTTTATAATATCTATAATTGCTACAGAGTGGCTTCCATCTTTAGGAATAGAAGTACTTCCTGGATTTATAACTATTAAATTATCATCCATATATAGTTTCTTTATATGGGTATGACCTAAAACCAATATGTCAGCACCCATTTTTTTTGCCTTGTCAATAATTTCTTCTTCTGATTCTGTATAGCCATGATTTAATATAATTCTAATTTCACCAAATTGACTCATGACATAAGGACTTTGAATAGGATGTTCTATTACCATCTGGTCAACATCTGCATCACAGTTTCCTTTTACAATCATAATATTATCTAACTTATTTAATACTTCGATAAATTTTTTAGGATTGTATCCTTCTGGAATCTCATTTCTAGGTCCATGATATAGGACATCTCCACCATGTAAGAGAATATCACAATCAGATAATACATTTAATGCTTTTTCAAAGTAAAGCAAGCTACCATGAGTATCACTCATTATTCCTATTTTCATATTTAAAATCCTCCTAAGTGCAGTCTATAAAAATTTTTCAGATACTCTATGCCAAAACTCATAATTTGACATCCTAAGTAATTTTATTTTTGCATCAGATATACTAACTTTTATATTTTCGATTTGTCTAAATCTGTGTTCAACTCCATCAACTACAATTAATACTGAATCTTCAAATCTGTATTCTGGTGCAATTTTTATAATAGATTCATTTGAACATATTATACTTGATGTAAAACACCTATATGCGTTGGTGTTTATTGGGTGTAAAGGTGTAATCTGCATAAGTTCAAGATTTATATCAACAATACTACCTCCAGCAGAATAGTTATAGGCTGTTGAACCTGTGGAAGTAGAAATAATCATACCATCTCCACTAAAATTTTGTATGTGTCTATTATCAAGGTTTAAATTTAGGTGTATAGTCCTAGACTTGTCCCCCCTTATAACAACCTCATTTACAGCAAGCATGTTAGAGCCACTAGTAGTTGTGTATACTTCAGCATTAAGAAGTGACATTTCTTGAATAATATAATCTTTTTTTAGATAAGCTTCAATAAAGTTATCGATTTTATCTGGTAAAATATCAGGAAAAAAACCTAGATGTCCTGTATTTATACCCATTATAGGAATTTCAGGAAAATCGAAATCTCTAACTGTCCTTAAAAAAGAGCCATCACCGCCAATTGATATAATGAGCTCTGTATCTGGATAAACATCTGAATACACTTCAAAACCAGCATTGGTAAGTTTTCTAGTTAAGAGTTCTTTAGTCTCAAGGGACTTATTTAATTGGTTTGTATTTATAGTTATAATTCTTTTCATATATTCACCTCTTCATACTTTGTATTATAACATAGTTTTATAATTCTTAATTTATAAATTTATAAATGACCTAGCTTGTTGTGAATGTGTTAAAATATGTATAGGCGGGTATAAAAACATACATAAGAGGTGAAGATGTGTTTGAAGTAAAGAATATCACAAAAAAATTAGGTAAATTCAAGTTGAATGATATAAACTTGAAGCTAAATGAAGGGGATATTGTCGGCATTATAGGTCCAAATGGCTCAGGAAAGACGACTTTAATAAAAATTATAATGGGAATTATTGATGCGGATGAAGGAGAAATTAAACTTTGTGATGAGACTATTGACGATTCTCCAATAAGTTTTAAAAACAATATTGGTTTTGTATATGATTCTTTACAATTTTATCCACACTTAAAGGTTAAAGAATTTAGAAGAATAGTATCATTGTTTTATAGTGATTTTGATAGAGAAAGGTTTGATGAATATCTTAAAAAATTTGACATAGAAGAAAATATGCATATTAAGAATTTATCTAAAGGTCAATCTGAGAAACTTATGTTGTCAAATGCACTTAGTCATAATGCTAAATTATTGATTTTGGATGAGCCAACTGCTGGAATAGACCCAATTGTAAGGTCTGAAATAATGCAGTACTTAAAAGATTTCGTAAAAAATGGAAACAGCAGTGTAATAATTTCTACTCATAACACTGATAATTTAATTAAAGTTGCTGATTATCTTGTTTTCATAAACAAAGGAAATCAGATTTTTACACTTAAGAAAGATTTAATAGAACAGGAATATAAAATAATTAGAGCAAATAAAGCAGAATTAGAAGAAATTAAAGAAAATATAGTTGGGGTAAAAGAATATAAATATTATAATGAGGCACTTGTTAAAGTTGGAGACAGTTTGAAAATAAAAAGTTTGTTGGTAGAAATTGATAAGCATAAGGTCAAAAATCCTACTATAGAAGAACTAATGTATTATTATGTAAATGAGGTGAAATAATGTTTAATTTAATAAGGAAAGATTTAATAATAGGAATTAGTTCAGATGGTATACGGAATTTAAAGTACATAGTATTATTTTTTGTTTTTTATTTTTTCCTTAATTCAATTTCATATTATACAGTAAGTATTGTTGTGAGTTATCTAATGTTTATAAATACATTTGAGTGTGATTATGAAAATGATTCAAGGATTTTTATAAGAAGTATGCCAGTTAGTATAGAAGATATAGTATACTCAAAATATTTATTAGGTGTGGGTTTAATAATTTCTGTAACAATAGTTGTGTCTTTAATAAGCAAATTGACATCACTAGTATTTTTCAGAAATATGGTTTTAAATGATGTATTTTTCTCTATAAATATATTCTTAGCAATTTTAGCGATTTTACTTCCTTTAATTTTTAAATTTGGATATGGCAAAATGAAAGTTTGTAGTCTAATAATAAGTATTTTAATCTACTTTGCATATGGGGGTCTTTTAAAGACGATTAGCATGGTTGTATATCAAGTAAAGCATTTTAATTATAGTAAAATTGGAGGAGTATATCTTTCAAATTATGTAACTGATATGGTTAATACTAAATACATAAACCTGTATAGCATTACGTTTTTAACAATAATAATTTTTATAATATCGATGTATTTTTCTATTAAGATTTCAAAAAAGAATAAGTTTAATTATTAAAATTTAAATTAATATTATAGCACAATAGCACAAAATATAAGGAGACTAGAAATGAATAAGTTTATAAAGGTTTCATTTTTTATTTTTGGGATTTTTACACTATTCATAGCTATAAATAAATTAGTATATAGAGATATGGTAAGTGTCAAAGATTATGAAATAAATCATTTAGAGGAAATTGGTTTTGATTTTGATAGCAGGAGAAGTAGAGATGTTGGTACTATTGTAAGATTTAAAATAAGTAATAATAGTAGATATAGTTATAGGCTAAGAAGTGCTAAAATGAAGTTTGAAAACTGTGTAGAAAATAAAAAAGGAATGAATAAATGTTCTTCATATGTAAATATAGATTTATCTAATGAAAAAAATTCTGTAACTGAAAAAACTCTAAAATATGGAATAAAGCCAAATAATCAAGGTTATGTTGACTTTATAATTCCAAAAGGGTTAAGTTTTGATTATAGATACTTTAATCAGTCTAGCATGAGTGTCGAATATAAGGGAGAATACATTGTCGATATTCCAATGGCAGAAGGTTTATATTTAGTAGTTGGCAAAAATAATGATATATGGAACTCTACTATTATGGAATAATTTTTAAAAATTGAAAAATCAACCAATCATATATATAATTAAGAATAATATGAGGTTTATAAACATTCAGATTAGGAGGGGTATTTGATGTCAATAAGTAATGTAAGAGAGTATTTTAAAGGATTTGGAAGAGAAGAAAGTATATTGGAGTTTGAACAATCTAGTGCTACTGTAGAGCTTGCAGCTGAAGCAGCAGGTGTTATTCCAGCAAGGATAGCTAAGACACTTTCATTTAAGATAGGTGATGATGCAATATTAATTGTAACAGCTGGAGATGCTAAGATTGATAATAAGAAATATAAGGCTGAATTTAGTTGTAAAGCAAAGATGTTAACACCAGAAGAAGTGCTAGAGTTTACTGGACATGCTATTGGAGGTGTTTGCCCATTTGGTTTAAAGAATCCTTTAAAAGTTTATTTAGATGACTCAATGAAAAGATTTAATACAGTGTTTCCTGCATGTGGAAGTAGTAATTCTGCAATAGAACTTACTTGTGATGAAATGGAGAAGTTTTCTAATTGTGAAAAATGGGTAGATGTTTGTAAGAATTGGTAAAAAATATAGTAAATTATAGTAGAAGTTTGTAAAAAACTATCCCTGTATAAATCGTATACAGGGATAGTTTTTTTGATGAAATATTTATAAATCTAATGGGAAAATCTAATTTAAACTAATAATCCAAAATATAGTTAAAAAATTCTGATTTTTCTTCTAAATTAAAAAAAAATGACAAAAAAATGGAAAAAATGTAGTAAATATTGTTAAAAAAATAATTAGAAATTATTGAAAAATTATCCTTTGAGTGATACTATTATAAATGTAAGATATTTAAAAAACAAAATAATCATAGAAAAACAAGATTATTTAGCTCTATTAAAATAATTTTGATATGATAAAAAGATTTTATATGGGTTGAAAATAGTAATGAAAGTAGAAATTTATATACTTTTTACTATTTAAATACCCTAAAAGTAAATATCATAAACAAATTATTTTATCTATGACCATTGTGAGAGAAGTTTTATTTTAGCTTGAAATTTCACAAAATTCCAAAAAGCGAGATTTTTTTTAAGTATAGTTGATTTTAAATTAACAATTTATAATTAAATTAATGTCATAATTGGTTAGTATAATTGCATATAAATATAGAGCTGACTTTAATTAAGGTTATAAATTTCTCGACGTATGTTCAAATACTTTATTATAGATGCTGCCGAGATTTTAATTAATAAATGAAAATAAAATATTTATAAAATACTGAGGAGGCTATTATGGATTTAAATTCTAAAAAATATCAGATGCTTAAAGAGTTATATGCAAGCTTCGCTGAAAATGAAGTTAAACCTTTAGCAACAGAACTTGATGAAGAAGAAAGATTTCCATACGAAACAGTGGAAAAAATGGCAAAAGCAGGAATGATGGGTATACCATATCCAAAAGAGTATGGTGGAGAAGGTGGAGATACTGTAGGATACATAATGGCAGTTGAAGAATTGTCTAGAGTTTGTGGTACTACAGGAGTTATCTTATCAGCTCATACATCTCTTGGTTCTTGGCCTATATATCAATATGGTAACGAAGAACAAAAACAAAAATTCTTAAAGCCATTAGCAAGTGGGGAAAAATTAGGAGCATTTGGTCTTACTGAACCTAATGCTGGAACAGATGCGTCTGGACAACAAACAACTGCTGTTTTAGATGGAGATGAATACATACTTAATGGCTCAAAAATATTTATAACAAATGCAATAGCTGGTGATATATATGTAGTGATGGCAATGACTGATAAGTCTAAAGGGAACAGAGGAATATCAGCATTTATAGTTGAAAAAGGAACTCCTGGATTTAGCTTTGGGGTTAAAGAAAAGAAAATGGGTATAAGAGGTTCTGCTACTAGCGAATTAATATTTGAAGATTGCAGAATACCTAAAGAAAATTTACTTGGAAAAGAAGGACAAGGATTTAAGATAGCGATGTCTACTCTTGATGGTGGTAGAATTGGTATAGCAGCACAAGCTTTAGGTTTAGCACAAGGAGCTCTTGATGAAACAGTTAAATATGTAAAAGAAAGAGTACAATTTGGTAGACCACTATCAAAATTCCAAAATACACAATTCCAATTAGCTGATATGGAAGTTAAAATACAAGCGGCTAGACATCTTGTATATCAAGCAGCTATAAACAAAGATGAAGGAAAACCTTATGGAGTAGAAGCAGCGATGGCAAAACTATTTGCAGCTGAAACAGCTATGGAAGTTACTACAAAGGCTGTACAACTTCATGGTGGATATGGATACACTCGTGACTATCCAGTAGAAAGAATGATGAGAGATGCTAAGATAACTGAAATATATGAAGGAACTAGTGAAGTTCAAAGAATGGTTATTTCAGGAAAATTATTAAAATAGATAAATACAATATACACAATAGGTCGATATTAAAATAGATATGGAGGAAGGATTTATGAATATAGTCGTTTGTATAAAACAAGTTCCAGATACAACAGAAGTTAAACTAGATCCTAATACAGGTACTTTAATTAGAGATGGAGTACCAAGTATAATAAACCCTGATGATAAAGCAGGTCTAGAGGAAGCTATAAGATTAAAAGAAGAAATGGGTGCTCATGTAACTGTTATAACAATGGGACCTCCTCAAGCAGATATGGCTTTAAAAGAAGCTTTAGCAATGGGTGCAGATAGAGGAATATTATTAACAGATAGAGCATTTGCAGGTGCTGATACTTGGGCGACTTCATCAGCATTAGCAGGAGCATTAAAAAATATAGACTTTGATATTATAATAGCTGGAAGACAGGCTATAGATGGAGATACTGCACAAGTTGGTCCTCAAATAGCTGAACATTTAAAACTTCCATCAATAACATATGCTGAAGAAATAAAAACTGAAGGTGAATATGTATTAGTAAAAAGACAATTTGAAGATTGTTGTCATGACTTAAAAGTTAAAATGCCATGCCTTATAACAACTCTTAAAGATATGAACACACCAAGATACATGAAGGTTGGAAGAATATACGATGCATTTGAAAATGATGTAGTAGAAACTTGGACTGTAAAAGATATAGAAGTTGACCCTACTAATTTAGGTCTTAAAGGTTCTCCAACTAGTGTATTTAAATCATTTACAAAATCAGTTAAACCAGCTGGCACAATATACAATGAAGATGCAAAAACATCAGCTGGAATTGTAATAGATAAATTAAAAGAGAAGTTTATCATATAATTTAAGGGGGGATAAAGAATGGGTAACGTTTTAGTAGTAATAGAACAAAGAGAAAATGTAATTCAAACCGTTTCTTTAGAATTGCTAGGAAAGGCTACAGAAATAGCAAAAGATTATGATACAAAAGTTTCTGCATTACTTTTAGGAAGTAAAGTAGAAGGTTTAATAGATACATTAGCACACTATGGAGCAGATGAAGTAATTGTAGTTGATGATGAAGCTTTAGCAGTGTATACAACTGAACCATATACAAAAGCAGCTTATGAAGCAATAAAAGCAGCTGACCCAATCGTTGTACTATTTGGAGCAACTTCAATAGGTAGAGATTTAGCTCCTAGAGTATCTGCTAGAATACATACAGGACTTACTGCTGACTGTACAGGTCTTGCAGTAGCTGAGGATACAAAATTATTATTAATGACAAGACCTGCTTTTGGTGGAAATATAATGGCAACAATAGTTTGTAAAGATTTCAGACCTCAAATGTCTACAGTTAGACCAGGAGTTATGAAGAAAAATGAAATCGATGAAACTAAAGAAGCTGTAATCAATCGCTTTAAAGTAGAATTTACTGAAGCTGACAAATTAGTTCAAGTTGTAGAAGTAATAAAAGAAGCTAAAAAACAAGTTAAGATAGAAGATGCTAAGATACTAGTTTCTGCAGGACGTGGAATGGGTGGAAAAGAAAACTTAGACGTACTTTATGAATTAGCTGAAATCATAGGTGGAGAAGTTTCTGGTTCTCGTGCCACTATAGATGCAGGATGGTTAGACAAAGCAAGACAAGTTGGTCAAACTGGTAAAACTGTAAGACCAGACCTTTATATAGCATGTGGTATATCTGGAGCAATACAGCATATAGCTGGTATGGAAGATGCTGAGTTTATAGTTGCTATAAACAAAAATCCAGAAGCTCCAATATTTAAATATGCTGATGTTGGTATAGTTGGAGATGTTCATAAAGTACTTCCAGAACTTATCAGTCAATTAAGTGTTGCAAAAGAAAAAGGTGAAGTTTTAGCTAACTAATTTCTTGGGGAGGATATTATGAGTACAAGTGATGTTAAAGTTTATGAGAATGTAGCTGTTGAAGTAAATGGAAATATATGCACAGTGAAAATGAATAGACCTAAAGCCCTTAATGCAATAAATTCCAAAACTTTAGAAGAACTTTATGAAATATTTGTAGATATTAATAATGATGAAACTATTGATGTTGTAATATTGACAGGGGAAGGAAAAGCATTTGTAGCTGGAGCAGATATTGCATATATGAAAGATTTAGATGCTGTAGCTGCTAAAGATTTTAGTGGCCTAGGAGCAAAAGCTTGTGGAGAAATAGAAAATAGCAAAAAAGTAGTAATAGCTGCTGTAAATGGATTTGCTTTAGGTGGAGGATGCGAACTTGCAATGGCATGTGATATAAGAATTGCATCTGCTAAAGCTAAATTTGGTCAACCAGAAGTAACTCTTGGAATAACTCCAGGATATGGAGGAACTCAAAGACTTACAAGATTGGTTGGGATGGCAAAAGCAAAGGAACTAATCTTTACAGGTAAAGTTATAAAAGCTGATGAAGCTGAAAAAATAGGGCTAGTAAATAGAGTAGTTGAGCCAGAAGTTTTAATGGAAGAAGTTGAAAAATTAGCTAAGGTAATAGCTAAAAATGCTCAACTTGCAGTTAGATACTCTAAAGAAGCAATACAACTTGGTGCTCAAACTGATATAAATACTGGAATAGATATAGAATCTAATTTATTTGGTCTTTGTTTCTCAACTAAGGACCAAAAAGAAGGAATGTCAGCTTTTATTGAAAAAAGAGAAGCGAACTTTATAAAAGGGTAAAAAATCTAATTAAAAATATATTTGCTGTTAACTAGATTAAATAAATATTTTAATCTAGTTAGCAGAATATAAATACTAAAATAACAGGAGGTTATAACTATGAAATTAGCTGTAATAGGTAGTGGAACTATGGGAAGTGGTATTGTACAAACTTTTGCAAGTTGTGGTCATGATGTATGTTTAAAGAGTAGAACTCAAGGTGCTATAGATAAATGTTTAGGCTTGTTAGATAAAAATTTAACTAAGTTAGTTACTAAAGGAAAAATGGATGAAGCTACAAAAGCAGAAATATTAAGTCATGTTAGTTCAACTACTAACTATGAAGACTTAAAAGATATGGATTTAATAATAGAAGCATCTGTGGAAGATATGAACATAAAGAAAGATGTTTTCAAATTATTAGATGAGTTATGCAAAGAAGATACTATTTTAGCAACAAATACTTCATCTTTATCTATAACAGAAATAGCTTCTTCTACTACTAGACCAGATAAAGTTATAGGAATGCATTTCTTCAATCCAGTTCCTATGATGAAATTAGTTGAGGTTATAAGCGGTCAGTTAACATCAAAAGTTACTTTTGATACAGTATTTGAACTATCTAAGAGTATCAATAAAGTGCCAGTAGATGTATCTGAATCTCCTGGATTTGTAGTAAACAGAATACTTATACCTATGATAAATGAAGCTGTTGGTATATATGCAGATGGCGTTGCAAGTAAAGAAGAAATAGATGAAGCTATGAAATTAGGAGCAAACCATCCAATGGGACCACTAGCATTAGGTGACTTAATAGGATTAGACGTTGTTTTAGCTATAATGAACGTTCTATATACTGAATTTGGAGATACTAAGTATAGACCACATCCACTTTTAGCTAAAATGGTTAGAGCTAATCAGTTAGGAAGAAAAACTAAGATAGGATTCTATGATTACAATAAATAAGAGTTTAGAAATTTAAATAGTATTGTTTAAGAAATAATTTCGGAAATCTGATAAAAATCTAATTTAATGGGGGTAATGAATATGAGAGAAGTAGTAATTGCCAGTGCAGCTAGAACAGCAGTAGGAAGTTTTGGAGGAGCATTTAAATCAGTTTCAGCAGTAGACTTAGGAATAACAGCTGCTAAAGAAGCTATAAAAAGAGCGAATATAACTCCAGATATGATAGATGAATCACTTTTAGGAGGAGTACTTACAGCTGGTCTTGGACAAAATGTAGCAAGACAAATAGCATTAGGTGCAGGAATACCAGTAGAAAAACCAGCTATGACTATAAATATAGTTTGTGGTTCTGGATTAAGATCTGTTTCAATGGCATCTCAACTTATAGCATTAGGTGATGCTGATATAATGCTAGTTGGTGGAGCTGAAAACATGAGTATGTCTCCTTATTTAGTACCAAGTGCTAGATACGGTGCAAGAATGGGTGATGCTGCTTTTGTTGATTCAATGATAAAAGATGGATTATCAGACATATTCAATAACTATCACATGGGTATTACTGCTGAAAATATAGCAGAACAATGGAATATAACTAGAGAAGAACAAGATGAGCTAGCTCTTGCAAGCCAAAACAAAGCTGAAAAAGCTCAAGCTGAAGGAAAATTTGACGAAGAAATAGTTCCAGTTGTTATAAAAGGTAGAAAAGGCGACACTATAGTAGATAAAGATGAATATATAAAAGCTGGTACTACAATGGAGAAACTTGCTAAATTAAGACCAGCATTTAAGAAAGATGGAACAGTTACTGCTGGTAACGCATCAGGAATCAATGACGGTGCTGCTATGTTAGTAGTAATGGCTAAGGAAAAAGCTGAAGAATTAGGAATAGAACCTCTTGCTACTATAGTTTCTTATGGAACAGCTGGTGTTGACCCTAAGATAATGGGATATGGACCAGTTCCAGCAACTAAAAAAGCTTTAGAAGCTGCTAATATGACTATAGAAGATATAGATTTAGTTGAAGCTAATGAAGCATTTGCTGCTCAATCTATAGCTGTAGTAAAAGACTTAAATATAGACATGGCTAAAGTTAATGTTAATGGTGGAGCAATAGCTATAGGGCATCCAATAGGTTGTTCAGGAGCAAGAATACTTACTACACTTCTATATGAAATGAAGAGAAGAGATGCTAAAACTGGTTTAGCTACACTTTGTATAGGTGGTGGAATGGGAACTACACTAATAGTTAAAAGATAGTTCTAAATTATAATTTTTAAAAATTAAATATTTAAACATGAATGTAACCTGTAAGAGTAACTATTCGTTATTCTTACAGGTTTTTATAGTTAAAAATAATTATTATCTATTAAACAAAAATAGTGTAAAATATATAATATCATGATTTTGAAGATATAAAAGAAAGTAGGTAAAGGATTGTTTAAAAAAGAAAATCAAAGATATAATATAATATCATATACAAATGAAGAAGAAATGACTTTAAAAGAAGTTTTATTGGACAAACTGAATTTCTCAGTTAGGTCATTATCAAAAATGAAGAGAGAAAAGAGTGTTCTAGTAAATGGAGTATATAAAAAACCAAGCATAAAAGTATATTGTGGTGATTTGATAGAGGTAAAAATAGAAGAAGAAAAAGCAAAATTTGAACCTCAAGATTTAAATTTGCAAATAATATATGATGACTTTGATATAATCATGGTAAATAAACCTCCATTTATGGTAGTTCATCCAACCAAAAGCCACTATGATAAAACAATAGCAAATGGTGTCAGTTACTATATAGATAATCAAAAGGAAAATGTAAAAATACGATTTGTAAATAGGTTAGATATGAATACATCAGGACTTGTCATAGTAGCTAAAAATGCTTATGCACATCACACTTTGTCTATAGCAATGAGTGAAAATAAGGTTAAAAAAACTTATATAACAGTAGTTGATGGAATTATAGAAGAAGATGAAGGAACTATAAATGAACCGATTTATAGACAAACAGAGGACTTCATAAAGAGAATAATAGATGAAAGAGGACAGGTATCTATTACTCATTATAAGGTGATAGAGAGATTAAAAAATGCAACTGTACTAGAAGTAAGTTTAGAAACTGGTAGAACACATCAAATAAGGGTTCATATGGCTCATATAGGGCATGGAATAATAGGTGATGAGTTATATGGTTGTGTAGATGAAAATCTTATAGATAGGCAAGCACTTCATGCTTATGAGTTGGAGTTTGAGCAACCAAGAACAAAAGAAAAATTGAAATTTAAAGCAGATATACCAAAGGATATGAAAGAGTTAATATCGAAATTAAGATAATGGGGTGATATATATGATAATACATAAATTTATAATACATGTTTTGGATAAAAATAGTGATGTTCCAATATTAAATGATTTTGAAGGCAAGGTTAATCAAGAAGTGGATGGATTTTTTCAAAAAGCTATAAAGAGAATTGCGAAAGATGAGGATTTAAGAAAAGGTATTTTTAAAGATTATAATGATAATTTAATTAAGAATTGTTGTGAGCAAATAATATATGATGAAAGTTCTTTTTTAAAAAACTCTAAAGAAATTGCATCTTACTTGTTTGATGTTATGAAAATCAATGCTGCATTAGAATCTTGTGATTTGGCAATTTGTTTATATACTATTAAAGATGAAAAGAGTGTAGCTATATTAAAATTAGATTATAAAAAATTGTATACTCATTCAATTGAATTTGTAGATGATAAATTCAATATTCAAATGGTTTCAAATGAAATTGGTATTCCAGAGACTCTAAGACAAAAACAAGGAGCTTTAATTAGTTTAAGTGGAATGAATGATGAGTTTCATCTAAGACTTTTAGATAAAGATGCAGAAAAGGAAGGGTCAGAATCAAAGTTTGTTACAGAATTTTTAAATGCTAAAAAAATTGATGACGATAAGTATAAAACAAAAGTGTTTAAAAACACAGCTGAAAATTGGATAACGAATGCCCTTAGTAATGATATAAAACAAGCAGAGGATGTAAGAAGTATATTAAACTATACATTGAAGGAAAAACATGAGGTTGATATAAATGACTTTGTTGATAATTCAATTAAAGATGATGAGCTAAAGGATAGCTTCAAAGAACATATGGAAGAAAAAGGTCTTGATGAAGGTTTTAGTATAGATAAGAAATGGGTTGAGAAAAAGCTTAAAAAAAGAAGTATAAAAACAGATAATGGGTTTGATATAAAAGGAAATTTAACTGATTTTGAAGACCCAATGAAATATACTGTAAAACAAAATCAAGATGGAACCATAGATATAGTAATAAAGAATGTAACATTTTATGAAGAAAAGTAACTTTAATTTGAGTAATTTATATATGAAAATTGAATATTTTCTATAATTGTAAATAAACGTAATATAGTCTGTGTAAACTTCGATATAAATTATTATATAGAAGTTTACACAGACTATTTATATTTGTAGACAAAACAATATTATTTGTTTTCTTCGATATATTTACATATATCACCGATACATTTAAAATTCTCAGCTTCTTCGTCTGGTATTTCTATTCCAAATTCGTCTTCAAGGGCCATTATAATTTCAACAGCATCTAGTGAATCAGCTTCTAAGTCATCCATTAAAGACGCTTCCATAGTTATCTCATCTAAATTGTCTACCCCTAATTGTTCTGCTATTATTTCTTTTATTTTTTCAAACATTTTAAGCCTCCTAAAGCAGTTTTAATTAATTTTAATGTTAGTTTAATATAATATCGAGAATTTTTCAATATGGAATCCATAAAAAATAATAAAATTTTATAAAGGTAGTAATAAAGTATTATTTGATGAATAAACTTTATTGATAACAAATATAACTTAGGAGGAAATGCTATGAAATATGTAGGACTATTACTAGCATCAGTAGGAATGTTTTTACTTATAGCAGTAAATTTTTATTATAATTCAATAACTTTAGATATGCAACGTATAGAGGATTATGTAATGGAAACCAATTTAATCCTTGAAGATGTAGCTGAAAAAGAAAGCTATGTATCTAATGAAAAAGAAGATTACATATCAAGATTAATGCATGTGAAGAAAGGGATAGAAAGTTCAAAAACATCCTTCTTGATAGAAAGATATAAAGAGTACAAAGTAAAATCAATAGAAAGTTTAATTTATACTATATCAGAAGAAAAAAAAGACTATCTAGATGAAGTTGATAGATACAATAAACTGGGCGAAAAAGAAATAAATAAACTAATCAATAAAAACTTTTTAGAAGTAACTTATCTGTCTATTACTACATATATTTAATTAAAGAGACAGAACTTAGTCTCTTAATGATTCAAGGAGGATTAGTTATGACAAAATTAGAAGACAATATGGAACGTTTCTTTGGAGGATGCGAAGGTTTTTTTAGTAATAAAATGTTGATAATAATAGTTGTAGTATTCTTATTATTATGTACAGACATTTTAGAAGACTTATTATGCGATGACAATATATGGATATGGGTTATACTAATAGTATTGTTGTTATTTAACTTCGATGATGGTTGTTGTTGCTAAAAAATATTGATTATTAAATAGGCAAAGCCAGTAACTTATACAAGTTGTGGTTTTGCCTTTTTTAGTTTAGATTATAAGATGAATGTACAAACCTTACTTTTTTAGGATGAGAAAAAATTAAAAAAATAATGAAAATACATTAGCAAAATGGAAACCAAATGCATAGTATATGTTAGGAGCGAAAAGCTCAACAAAATATCAACAGGAGGTAACGTGGAATGTTAGATAGATTCTTTGGAGAAGAAGGATGTTTTGGTGGAGGAGGATGGTGGATAATAGTACTATTCTTCCTATTCTTAGCTTTTGGAGAAAGCTGGGCAGAATTTGACATAATGGCATGGATACCATTCCTAATAGTTTTATTAATACTTTGCTGCTGTGGTGGATGCTTAGAGTAAAGATAGTAGTTACTAAAAAAAGGAGGGCTTTGTTATGTTAGATAGATTTTTTGGAGAAGAAGGATGCTTTGGTGGAGGAGGATGGTGGATAATAGTACTATTCTTCCTATTCTTAGCTTTTGAAGATTGCTGGAGAGATATTGACATAATGTCATGGATACCTTTCTTAATACTATTATTAATAACTTGTTCATGTGGTGGATTCTTTGATGGTGATGGAGGCTGTGGCTGCGGTTGCTAATACTAATATCATTAAAGTGGAAAAATGCTGGTATAAAATACCAGCATTTTTTTATTTTGTTTTTTAATATGATTTAAATTAATAATGAATATTATTAAATTTGTTGAATATAGGGTATAATATAAAATATAATGTATTTAAATGTACTTGCTTTTATGGTAAAATAAAAACTTATATAAATATAGTTAAAATAGGAACCTTCATAAATTTGGTTCAGTTTTAGATAAATTTAGTAAAATAAGGAGGATGAAGATGAAAGGCAATATAACGATAAAAGATGTTGCTAAACAAGCAGGCGTGTCAATATCTACAGTATCTAGAGTTATAAATGATTCAAAACCTGTGACTGATGAAGTCAAACAAAAAGTTTTAGAGGTTATAAAAGAAACTGGATATATACCAAATCCGCTTGCGAGAAGTTTAGTAACTAAGAAGAGTCAATTAATAGGGGTAATAGTTCCAGAAGTTTCAGATTCTTTTGTTAATGAGGTATTAAATGGGATAGAGGAAGTTGCTAAAATGTATGATTATGACATCCTTTTAGCTAATACATACTCTGATAAAGAACAAGAACTTAAGAGTATAAATCTATTGAGAGCAAAACAAGTGGAAGGTATAGTTATGATTTCATGGGTGGTTGAACAAGAACACATCAACTATATACAAAATTGTGGTATACCAGCAACATATATAAGTAAAACTGCTAGAGATTATGATATATATACAGTAAGTACTAGTAATAAAGAGGCTACTTTTGATATGACAGAACATCTTATAAAGAAAGGTCATGAAAAGATAGCTTTTATAATGACGAGTAAAGATGATACTGTTTTAGAGATGGAGAGACTCTCAGGTTATGAGAAAGCACTTTCAAATAACAACATAGAATTAGACCAGAGTTTAATTAAATATGGTGGAACTGATTATGAAAGTGGATACAACAGTATGAAAGAATTATTAGATGATGGAATAATACCTCACGCAGCTTTTGTAACAGGTGATGAGGCCGCTATAGGTGCTATAAATGCTATCTGTGATGCTGGATATAAAGTTCCAGAAGATATATCAGTTGCAGGATTTAATGATGTTAAGATAGCTAAAATGTATAGACCTAAACTTACTACAGTATATCAACCTTTATATGATATGGGAGCAGTAGCAATAAGAATGGTTATAAAATTAATAAATAAAGAAATAATTGAAAATAAAAAAATAGAATTACCTTATAGAATTGTTGATAGAGAAAGTGTTATAGAAAGAAAAAAATAAAACTATTAAAGTAAATCAGGTAGCGCTTAAAGCACTACCTGATTTTTTATGTCAATAATATTAAATTTAAGAATAGTTTAAAAAAATAATTGTTTTAATATCTAAATGGTTTACTTTTTATTTATTCATGAGGATTGGATTTCTTAGTTTTCTTAAATAAACCTTTAGATTTTTTTTGTTGACCATTTGGTGTATTTTTTGGTGCAGGTGAACTTGGTTTACCTTTAGTAGGTTTAGTTTTCTTAGTCTTAGTTGCCTTAGTATCTCTTTGAGTTTCTGCATCTGAGATTTTTTCCATTATATTGTCTAATTTTTTACGTTGATTTTCATCTAAAAATGCTTTGAATTTTGATACTACTTCATCTCTTCCATCCAAGTTTTTACCTATCTTTATAAGTTCCTCCATAAGTTCGTTTTCTGACTTTCCTTTGTAATTATCAGCAATCTTTTCTATCTTATCCTTGTCAATATTTTTTTGCTTAGCCATTTTTTCTAATGACTCTGTATCTAATTTTTTCATAAAAAAACCCCTTTCTATAAATATATATTGAATTATATTCATACTATTTATATATAGAAATAATATTGAAGTGGTGAATTGTGAGTGATATATAATATAAATAAAAATTCTTATAGATAATATATATGCACTGAGCTTTAAAAATGGAACATTAAAATATGAAAAACATACTTTAATATAGGGCAATTATATAATATAAGGGGGAATTGTCTTGAATAATTTACTATTTTTGATTGGAGTGATTGCATTGAGTAATGGTAATATCTCTATATTTGATGATAAAAATAAATCAAAAGGAAATAATAGAGTTAGAAAAAACAAAAAAAATGCAAATGATAAACTATCACAATCTACACATGGAAATTTAAGGTTTGATGCAAATGATATAAAAAGAGGTTTAAGGCTTATGGATTTGAGTGAAGAAGATTTAGAAATGGGAATGGAAATAATAACTAGAACTAAAAAATACATGTCAAGAGATGAAAGAAAAATACTAATAAAAATAGAAAGTGTTTTAGACTTAGTTAGAGGCATAAAAAAATTAAATAATATAGATTTAGTAGATACAGAAGATGAGACAGATTTTTTCAGAAAAATGGATAGTGATGATAAAAAGAATATGATGATAAAAGAAATTATAGATGTATTCCCAGAAAAGAGAAAAAATTCAGTTGAAAAAGCTATAGGAATGAAAAAGAAAATAGACTTATTTGCAGAATTATTTTTGCCAGATGACTTTGGAGAAGGTGGATTCAGTCTAAGTTCTTTGGCAAATATAAATAATCTAGGAAGCATGAGTAATCTTAAATTGCTTGGTAGCCTTTTAAGAGGTGATGATAATAATGAAGATGAAGATAACAATGAAGAATTAGATTATGAGGATGAGGAATCAGATTATGAAGATGAAGAAGATTGTGAGGACGATGAATCAAACTATGATGAAGAGCTAATAGACGAAAATGAAATATATGATGAAGAATTAATTGAAGGTGAGGAAACATACTCTGAAGGTGTCGAAAATGATGAAGATATAGTGCATGATGAAGAATTATATAATGTAAATGAGCAAAAATCTGAGAGTAATTATAATGAAAAAAATACTAAGAATAGAACTAAGAGAAAGAGATAATTTAACTAACTACATAAAGAGAAAAGGAAGAAAAAGTAAGACTAGAATAAGTTTATCTTAATTACTATATAAAACCACTTTAAAAAATTCGAAATTTATTATATAATAATAGTATGAAATCCTGAAACATACGATAAGGCTTTTTTAAATTCAACCTACAAATGAAATACGGGAGACCGTGTCTAGTAAATTATAACATGCCTGTTTAGTTTGGACGTTAAAAGTTACTGGCAAGTCACCCACCTGGGAGTGCCTAGGGTGTGAATTTACTTAGCCACCGGTGTTTCGGGACAAAAAAAGTGCTACTATTTCAAATAGTAGTACTTTTTTTATTAAAATGCATTTTTCTACTAAATATATCTAATTATTGATAAATTTAAAAAGCAAAGTAACAATTAAGTTTATAAGAGCATAGTATTAATTAGGCTTCAAAAAGCCGAAGACTTAATTACAATAGCTTACAGGGAGGGCAATGAAAAATGCAAGATTATAAAAAAAATAAAAGAAGAATGATAAATCAGCCAATGCCTACAATTAGTGAGGAAGAAGTGTATACAGAGGAAATGAGTTCAGAAGATATGAGAGGATTTAAAAAATCTCATCATCACAATAATGGATGTAATAATGATAATAAGTGTGAATGTCATGATGATTGCAAACCTAATCCATGCAATCCATGCAAACCTAACCCATGCAATCCATGCAAACCTAATCCATGTGATGACCATTGTGAATGCCATGACCATTGTAAATGTGATTGTGAACCATGCCAAATGGATTCTGATGAATGTTTTGAAAACAAATGTGGACCAGATTGCTGTAATCCTATATCACCAAAAAATTTCTCAGTATCAAATGCAGTGCCATTTGCAATAGAGGCTAGTAGAATATTTGATACTATGCAATTCCAAACATTTACAGATGCAACTGGACCAAATGGAGAGCCATTAACTTTTGAAACAGAAGTAGTAGAAGTATTTGGTTCAGTTCCAAGTGCAGGTCAAGCAAGTGTAACTATAGAAAAAATATGCTTAAGTAATGATGGAATAGTTATAGACACAGGAATGACAACTTTAGAAGATTTCGATTTAGACCCATTAGGAGATATAGTAGGAAGAAACTGTGAAACAACTTTTGAATTTGCAGTATGTGGTGAAAGAAACGCTGAATGTTGTAGACAAGGAAAAGGCAAATCAGTAGCTTATAAACAAAGAGGATTAACTGTAGCAGTTCGTAATTTAGTATTAGAGCTAAGAGGTAGATGTGGATGTACAGAATTCGTTGCATTAGCTTTCCCAGCAGTCAGAGCAGGAGGTGGATGTAAGAGAAGAGTTGATTATGTAGAATTTACTTTTAACACACTTTCAGCACCAATATGCTTACCAGCTGACGGAAGAGCTGTTACTCTAAGACAAGAATATCAAACTAACTTAACTGTAGATTGTATAGGAAAATCTATATTAAAATTAGAATGTAACGAATGTTGTGAACCTTTCTATGAATTAATAATACCAAATGATATAGATTTAGTACTTTGCTTACAAGAAACAGTTAGCACATTAATAAGTGAACAAATAGTAGTTTTAGCATCACCAAATCCAATCCAACCAAGACTTGTTGATACTTTCTCTAAAGTATGTGATTTTTCGCAATGTGGACCTCATCATGGAAGTGGAAAGCCTAGTTGCCACAGATAGATAGGTAGATATATAGACAGTTTAAATTATAAATAAAAATCATCTTAAGGAAGGCTACCAATGTAAATTATTTACTTTGGTAGCCTTCACGTTTTTATAACTAGTGTATAGATTTTAGTGATTTAAAAAGTACTATAGTATGTAATAGACAAGTAAATATTGATACTATTGTCATTGTGTATATGTATGCATAGATATTAAGTCCAGGTATAGGAAGAAATACGTATAGAGCCACAAGTTGAATTAACATACCAGTGATAGTATTTATACTTGAAGCCAACTCTTTTCTTATTGAATGTAAAATGCCAGACAGAGTTTGGTTTAATGACATAAATAGTGGAACTAAAAACATAGCTTTTAAATATTCTCCAGCAAGTTTATTTTTAAATACTAGTACACACAAATCTTTTCCAAAGAAATAAAAAAATATTGATGATAGTATACCTACAAACAAAGTTAGAAGTACAGAGTATTTGATTTTTTTCAATACACTCTTACGTTTTCTTAAAGCCATTTCTTGAGATATAGTAGGTATCAAGTTTACAATAAGTGCTGAACCAACAGTAAAAGGTAAAAATATAAAAGGCATTACCATTCCACTGACAACACCATACATACTTAATGACTGCTGATAAGTCATTCCTGATAATGCTAATCTTGATGGTATCATCATAGAGCTGATAGACTGTAAAAGTATGTTTGACATTCTATTGCAAGTTATGGGAATGGACATTTTTAATGTTTCCATTGAAGAATTATAAAAATCTTTAATACTTATAATATACCTATTGTCAAATGATGAATCTCTCCATAAGCAAATAAGCATGAATATAATATTACTCAATTCACCAATCGATATACCTAATAGGGCAATATAACAATTCATAGATTTATTATTTATGTACATAACCAGTAAAAAAACGAATAGAATTTTACCAATTTGTTCAATAATTTGTCCAATAGCAGGGATTTTTACATTCTTTATACCATAATAATATCCTCTTAGTACATTTGAAAGAGTTATTATAACTATCGCAGGACAAACTGCTAGTATAAATAGATTTAATTTGGCATCTTTTAAAAACTTAAGTGATAAAAAAGAGCTATTAAAGGATGCAACTATAGATATAACTAGCGCTACGAAAAATGATATATATAAAGTTGATATAAATAAAGCATTAGTGTTGTGTCTATCGTTTAAAGCTTTTCTCTTTGCGACTAAACAACTAAGTGCAGTAGGTATGCCTGTTGTTGTAACAGCTAAGCAAATCATTAAAAAGTTAAAAATCATATGGTAAATACCTAGACCTGTTTCGCCTAAAGCCCTTGATAAGAATATTTTATATAAAAAGCCAAATATCCTTACAATAAAATTAGATATAAATAGAATAACTGTTGATAGTACTAAATAAGGTACTTTCAAAAAAATCACCTCCTTATCTTTTAAATATATTCACAAGGAGGCGTAAAAATTTATAATTTTATAAATTCTGGTTTCAATTTATTAAATTTAGATACATATTTAAAGCCCATGTTTTTTAGCAGTGTATATATGTAATCGAATTCATAGGCAATTTGACTTACATGATGTGAATCTGAACCTGTAGTTATGATTTCTCCTCCTAAGTCTTTATACATTTGAAGGATATATCTAGATGGAGTCAAATCTGGAAGGTTGTATCTGTAGCAAGATGTATTTATCTCAATACCTTTACCATCATAAATAGCTTGTTTAAGAATTTCCTCAATTATATCAGAAAACAATCTATCATCTAAAATAGTATCATAAGGAGCATATCTTTTAATTAAATCTAAGTGACCTAAAATAGAGTAATCTTTGTAATTTTTAACAATATTATATAAGTAAAGGTAGTAATTTTCATAAACTTCATGCTGAGTTTTATCTTTAAAATAGTTACCAAGATATAAGTCCATTGTATCTATAGCATGGATAGAACATATTATAAAGTCTAATGGATATTGATTAGCTTCTTTTCTATAGGTATCCATTAATTGAGTCTGAACTCCAAACTCAATTCCCTTTTTTATTGATATTTTATCCTTATATTTATTTTGAAGAGTTTCTAGACTTTTAAAATAATCTTCATAGACAATTGAGAAAGAATCATCAGCATAAACATCATAATCAACATGGTCTGTGAAACAAATTTCATTTAAACCAAGTTCAATAGATTTTTTTATCATTTCTTCCATTGTAGATTTTCCATCAGTAGAGAAACTTGAGTGCATGTGATAGTCGTAAAACATAAATATTTCCCCTTTTTATAAAAATTTTGGTATTATATATACATACTAAATAATATCAAATATATGGGAAAGCATCAATAAAATATAAATACAATGAGCGGTGATAAATGTGGAAAAATACAGAATAGATTTAAGTGAAAAGAAGTTAACTAAATATATACAGATATTTAATCATATAAAAGAATTGATAATAGATAAAGAGCTAGTTGAACATGAAAAATTGCCTCCAATAAGAAAACTATCAGAATTTCTACAAGTAAATAATACTACTATAGTTAAAGTATATGAGCTTTTAGAGAATGAAGGGTATGTATATAAAATTGTAGGTAGTGGAACATTCGTGTCAAGTTCAAATTCTTATAAAAGTGGTGTAGACAACAGAAAAAATAAAAATATTGTACAAAGGGAGGATTTAATTCATTTTGACAATGGAAATCCATCTAATGACATGTTTCCTATTGATTCATTTAAAAATGCTGTAAATATGGCATTATCTAAAGATGGCAGTTCGATATTTGATTATGATGAAGGTCTTGGCTCTGAAGAATTAAGAGCAAAGATGGTAGAGTATCTAAGTGATGGAAGTATAAAAACGACTAAAGAAAATATTCAAATAATATCAGGTGCTCAACAGGGTATAGATATAGTTTGTAAAGGGCTTATAAGTTATTCAGATGTTGTCTTTATGGAAGAACCTTCTTATAATGGAGCGATTGAAGTGTTCAAAAGTAGAGGTGCAAAAATAATATCTATACCTATGTTAGATGATGGAATTGATATAGGTATTTTAAAATTAAAATTGGAAAAAATAAAACCAAGACTTATATATATTATGCCTAACTTCCAAAATCCAACAGGAATATCTTATTCAACATATAAAAAAAAGAAGTTAATAGAACTGGCAGAAGAACATGATTTTTATATAATTGAAGATGATTTTATAAGTGATTTTACATTTGAATCAAAAGACAATAGGACAGTTAGAAGTTATGATGATAAAAATAGAGTGGTGTATATAAAGAGTTTTTCAAAGATACTTATGCCGGGTCTTAGGATAGGAATTGTAGAAATGCCAAATGAACTGCTAAAAAAAGTTTTATGGGCTAAATACTCTTCAGATATATCAACACCAGGTCTTATTCAAAAATCAATGTATTACTATATGGAGAATTTTGATTGGAAAATTTATTTAAGCCATATAGAGAAGATATATACTGATAAGTACAAATTGGCAAAAAGCTTGATTAATAATAAATTGAGTGGTAAATTAAAAGTTAGAAAATCTTGTGGAGGAATAAACTTTTTTTTAGAATTACCAAGAGGATATACATCCCAAGCATTTACAAGCTTTATGTTGAACAAGGGAGTGTCTATGCTTCCAGGAACTTATTTTTTTGACAATTTAGTAGATGATAGATTTTTTAGGATAAACATAGCTCGTCCAAGCATGGAAGAGTTAGAAAAAGGAATAACCATAATCAGTGATAATATAGATGAATTTTTTTGTGAATATAAAAACAAGTTAGATATAAAAAGCAATAAATTATTTTATTAAATAAATAGAAGTCTTTAGGAGGAAAACATGTTTGACAAAAAGAAATTAGATAGGATTAATGAATTAGCAAAAAAAAATAAAGAGGGAGTTCTTTCAGATGATGAAATCAAAGAAAGAGAACTTTTAAGAAAGGAATACTTAGAAAATTTTAGGGCACACTTTAAATCAAGACTTGACAGTGTCAAGGTGGTTTCACCAGAGGAATATGAACAATATATGAAAAATAATAAAAATTAAAACTTAATAGGAGGAAAACATGAACTTAAAGCATGAATTTAAGAATGCATGGGATGTTGAAAGAAAAGAAAATGCTATTGAACAAGTTATGCAATATTCTCGCAATTATATGGATTTTTTAAGTAAATCAAAAACTGAAAGAATTTCAGTAAAAGAAATTATAAAATTAGCTAAAGAAAATAATTACATTTCAATAGATGAAGCTATGGAAAAAGGAAGTATAGGTAGTGGTGACAAAATTTATGTTATAAATAAAGACAAGGCAGTAGCACTTTTTGTAATAGGCAAAAACTATATAGAAAAAGGTATGAAAATTATAGGAAGTCATATAGATGCTCCAAGATTGGATTTAAAACCAAATCCACTATATCAAGAAGGAAATCTAGGTTTTTTTAAAACTCATTATTATGGAGGAATAAAAAAATATCAATGGACAGCTATTCCTCTTGCTTTACATGGTATAGTTATATTAAATGATGGAACGAAAGTTGACATATCTGTTGGAGAAGAAGAAAGTGACCCAGTATTTTGTGTAACTGATTTATTAGTTCATTTAGCTGGAGACCAAATGCAAAAGAAACTATCAGAAGGAATTAGTGGTGAAGCTTTAAATATATTAATTGGTAATATGCCTTTAAATGATGAAGAAAAAGAGCCTATAACAGCAAATATATTAAAGCTTTTAAATGAGAAGTATAGTATAGTTGAAGAAGACTTATTAAGTGCTGAAATTGAAGTAGTTCCAGCTGGGAAAGCTAGAGATTTAGGTTTTGATAGGTCAATGGTATTAGGGTATGGTCATGATGATAGGGTATGTTCATATGCTGCTGTGAAGGCCATATTAGAAACTGAACAACCAGAATTTACATCAGTTACATTATGTGTGGATAAAGAAGAAGTTGGTTCTCAAGGAAATACAGGTATGCACTCAAAGTTTTTTGAAAATACTGTGGCTGAATTAATTGCTTTGGAAGGTGATTACTGTGATATTAAAGTAAGAAGAGCTCTAGCAAACAGTAAGGTTTTATCAGCTGATGTCTCTGCTGGATATGACCCAAATTTTAGAGATGCATATGAAAAGAGAAATTCCGCATATATGGGAAATGGGATAGTTTTAAATAAGTATACTGGTTCAAGAGGTAAAGGCGGATGCAATGATGCAAATGCAGAATTTATGTCAGAAATAAGAAGAATTTTTAATGAAGGAAATGTAGTATGGCAAACTGCTGAACTTGGAAAAGTTGACCAGGGAGGCGGTGGAACTATAGCCTATATATTGGCAAATCAAGGTGCAGAGGTTATAGATTGTGGTGTTGGAGTTCTAAATATGCATGCACCATATGAGATTGTTTCTAAGGTAGATATATATGAGATGTACAAGGGATATAAAGCATTTTTTAATATCAATTTGTAAATAAATATAAGAATAATAAGTGAATAAAGGCTGTTGTATAAACAATTTTAAATTGTTATACAATGGTCTTATTTTTTTGTAAAATAATAAAATAAATTGACAACGATTTCATCTTGTTATAATATGTAATAAAGAACTTGTTATATAATGTTATAAAAATGTTACATAGGGAGGTGAACAAAATGGATGAAAAGAAACAAAGAAAAGAGATGGATTTAGAAGTAAATTCATTTGTTCCTTTATATCAACAGCTGTATGACAACATAAAAAAACAAATAGCATCTGGTATATATAAGCCAGGAGATAAACTTCCATCTGAAGGAGACTTATGCAAAGAATTTAATATAAGTCGTATAACTGTGAGAAATGCACTGAATGAACTTGTGAAAGAAGATATACTGTGTAAAAAACGTGGTAAAGGAACGTATGTAACGATACCAGAGAGAATAGAAGCTACATGTGCAGGAAACAGTTTTACTAATTCTTGTCATCGTATTAATGCAAAACCAAGTACACAAATAATATCTGTTTTAATAAAAAAAGCTGATAAACAAGTTGCTGAGGCTTTAAGTATTGAGTTAGAAGAGAAGGTAATATGTATTAAAAGACTTCGATTAATAGATGAAGTACCTGTTATCTTTGAAGTTGATTATTTTAGGATAGATTATATGTTTTTATTAAAAGAAGAATTAGAAGATAAATCTTTAATGGAAGTTATATCTAATAATATAAGTACATTACCTAAGCGTGTAGAAAATATATTTGAAGTAAAACATTCAAACAAAGAATATTCCAACCATCTTAAGTGTGCAAGTAATATGCCATTATTGAAAGTAAGACAATCAGTGTATACAGAGAATAATGATGTTTTATATTATAATGAACAATTTATAAGAAGTGACAAGTATAAATATGCAGTATCAGCAGAAATATAGTCTATATTTAGTAGGAGGACAGATATGAGAAAAATAATATTAGCATCTCATGGAGAATTTTCAAAGGGTCTTTTAGATTCAGTAAAAATGATAGTAGGAGATTTAGCAAATTGTGTTAGTTCATATAGTTTGTATCCTGGCCAAAGTGCTTCAGATTTTGCCTTAGAATTAGAAAAAATAATATTAGAAGATAAAGAATGTGAATACATAATTTTATCTGATTTATATGGTGCGAGTGTATGCACTGCAATGTTGAGATTAACTAACTTACATAATGTTAATTTATTCTCTGGAATGAACTTGAATATGGTATTAGAACTTCTTACAAGATTTTCTGATAAATTGACAACTAAAGATGTAGAAGAATTAATGAAAGAATCTAGAATGGGAATACAAAGTGTGACATTACAAATTAAAGAAGAAGAAGAGGTATTTTAGTTTATGGAAAAAAAGGGAATATTATCAGTATTTAAAAATAAGAAGCCGATTATAGCAATGATACATTTAAAAGGAGATACTCCAGAAGATATCTTTGAAAGAGCTAAAAAAGAAATCACAATCTTAGAGGAAAATGGTGTAGATGGAATAATGTTAGAAAACTACTATGGCAATTACTATGATTTAGAAAGAATACTTGAGTATGTATCAAACGCTGATTTGTCAATCCCATATGGAGTAAACTGCTTAAATGTTGATACTATGGGATTTGAACTGGCAACAAAATACAATGCAAATTATATACAAGTTGATTCTGTAGTAGGCCATGTTAAACCTAGAGACGAGGCAACATTAGAAGAATTTTTTAAATTACAACGTTCAAAGTGTCCAGCTTATTTAATTGGAGGAGTTCGATTTAAATATCAACCAGTATTATCGGAAAAAACAGTTGAAGAAGATTTAAAAATAGGTATGACAAGATGTGATGCCATAGCAGTTACAGAGAATGCTACAGGACAAGAAACATCAATGGAAAAGATAGAGTTATTCCGTAAAAACTTAGGGGATTTCCCATTAGTTATAGCTGCTGGAGTTACTTTAGAAAATGCAAAAAAACAACTTGAATTAGGAGATATGGCAATAATAGGAAGTTACTTTAAAGATAATTACAAGGATTTTGGAGATGTTAGTGTAGAACACGTGAAAACATTCATGGATGAAATAAAAAAAATTAGGGAGGAAATATAATGATTAAATTAGTAAGAGTAGACCACAGACTTATACATGGGCAAGTAGCATTTACATGGACAAAATTTTTAAGTACAGATTGCATATTGATAGCAAGTGATGAGCTATTAAAGGATGAATTAAGAATGGCAGGACTTAGAATGGCAAAACCATCTAATGTTAAACTTGTAATGAAGAATATAGAAGATTCTATAAAAGCACTCAATTCAGGAGTTACTGATAAATACAATTTATTGATACTTTGTGAATCTGTAGAAGATGTTTATAAGCTAGCCAAAGAAGTAAAAGCCATTAAATCTATAAACCTTGGTGGAACAAAATCAGATGATAATCGTGAAAATATATCTAAAGCAGTGCATGTATCAAAAGAGGATATAAATATGATTAAAGAATTAGATTCAGAAGGCGTAAATGTATTTGTACAATTGGTTCCTGATGATGATGCTACAAATGTAATGAAATTAATATAATTTTAGGGGGATGAAAATGGAATTTACACAAGTTATTCTGATAACTCTAATTGCATTCTTTGCATATATGCATTGTTTTGTAGGTTCTACAATGCATAATAGACCGATAGTTGTTGCGCCACTTGTTGGTTTAGCACTAGGTAATCTACATACAGGTATAGTAATAGGTTCAACATTGGAGCTAGTATTTATGGGTGCATTTCCAGTTGGAGCAAGTAACCCTCCTGACTTTGTATCTGGTTCTATTATTGCCACAGCATTTGTAATATTAACTGGTCAGGATGTGTCAGCAGCAGTTGTACTTGCAGTTCCTATAGCGACTTTAGTATTGCTTATAGACAACTTCTTAATGACAGTAGTACTTACATGGGGAGCTCATATTGCTGACCGTTATGCAGAAGAGGGTAATATTGAAGGTGTAGAGCGTGTGCAATTATTATTTGGTATAGGAAATAAATTAATATTAGCAATAATAGTAGGTATAGGATTCTCATTAGGTGTTCCAGTAATAGAAAAAATACTTTCATTTATACCATCATATGTAACTCATGGAATGGATGTTGCAGCAGGTGTTATACCAGCAATAGGTTTTGCTATGTTAGCTAGAATGATGCTTAATAAGAAAACAGTAGCATTTTTATTATTAGGATTTATATTGGTTGCTTATCTAAATATAACAGTAACAGGAGTTGCATTATTTGGATTAGCAATAGCTTTAATATATGTTAACTTTGTAGGAGAGAAGGAGGTAGTAGTAGATGACAACGAATTCTAAGAAATTGGAGACAATTTCACCAGACAGTAAAATAACGAGGAAAGACTTTTGGAAATGTTTTAGAAGGTCTTTAACATTAGATTCATCTTGGAACTATGAACGTATGCAAAATATAGCATATGCATATATGATGGCACCAATAATTCGTAGAGTATATAAAGATGATAAAGAAAAAAAATCGAAGGCTTTAAAAAGACACCTTGAATTCATGTCAGTTACTCCTCATATAAGTACTCTTTTGGTAGGTATATCTGGAGCTATGGAAGAAGAAAATGCAAAAAATGAAGAGTTTGATGCAAATAGTATAAATGCTGTTAAGTCAAGTTTAATGGGACCAATTTCTGGAATAGGAGATTCATTTTTCTGGGGGACATTGAAGCTTATAGCAGCTGGAGTTGGTATAGCTTTAGCTTCACAGGGAAATATAATGGGACCAATTCTATTTCTTTTAATAATAAACATTCCTCATTTTATAATTCGTTATATATGTTTAGATAAAGGATTTAAGTATGGAACTCAATTTTTTAAAGATGTAAGTGGTTCAAATATAGTTTCAAAAGTTATGGAAGCAGCTTCAATGTTAGGGCTTATGGTAATTGGAGGAATGACTGCCTCTAATGTAATGTTAAAGCTCAGTGTTAATGTAGGTAGTGGAGAGTGGGCAGAGCCCATTCAAACTTATTTAGACCAAATAATGCCATGTATGCTTCCAGCTATGATATTTGGTATTATGTATTGGTTATTAGGAAAAAAAGTCAAGACAACTACAATATTAATTTCTGTTATAATTATTTGTATAGTGCTAGCTGCTATTGGAATAGTATAAGCAGAATTAAGGATATGATTTCTAAAGTATTAAAAAAATCCCAAGTTCATTTGAACGAGGGCTTTTTTTTACTAAATTAACTAGAAAGAAAATTTTTATATAGTAATTTATGACTATTCATGTGACAATTACAATTATTTTATTCATTAGTTATATAGTATAGAATTAAGTATCTTATATTATAATTATTATATTATGATTTCAAAGTACTCACATAATCTGTTTAAGAATTTATCTTCCAATGGAGAAAAAGTTTTCTTTTTAGAATAAATAAAGAAAAATTTTCTAGTAAAATCAACATTTTTTATTTTATAACATTTAATTTTACCTGCATTTAGATAATCAATAGCTGATATATAAGATATAAAAGAGACACCAAGACCCAGTCTAACCATTTCTTTAATAGCTTCATTTGATTCCACATGGGCTATTATATTTAATTTATTTACAGGAAAGTTATTTTTGCTAAGTGTGTTTAGTATTAAATTTCTAGTACCAGAGCCTTCTTTTCTCATAATAAAATTTAAGTAAGCCAATTCTTCTATATCAATTTTATTATCTTTATTATCAATTTTAAAATCTGAAGGAGTGATAAGAACAAGCTCATCATCTAATAAGTCTAGGTATTCTATTTGAGGATTGTTAACTTTAGAACCAACCAATCCAAAGCTTATTCTTTCATTTAAAATTTCTGATATAGCATATTGAGAATCATAATGGCTTATGGAAAATTTTACGTCTGGGTAACTCATGGAAAAACTCTTCATAAAATCAGGTAAAATATAGGTTTCAGGTATAGAACTACATGCAATATCTATAATACCTTCTATTTTTCCTGAATATTCTTTTATATCATAAATTGCACGTTTACAGTTGTTTAATATATATATAGCATGTTCATAAAGAATTTCACCAGATTTTGTGAGTGTAATCACTTTGTTACTTCTATTTATAAGTACAGTTTCTAACTCTCTCTCTAAATTTTGTATATGTGCACTTACAGTAGGTTGAGTTAAAAAAAGTTCTCTTGCAGCTTTTGAAAAACTTTGATGTTTTGCAACAGCAACAAATACTTCAAGTTGTTTAAAATCCATTATTTAATCCTCCTTAAATTATCTAAAACTATTATAACATATTTGATAAATTAATAGTCAAAGGTGATTTTTAAAATAGAAAACCTTAAAATATTCATGGAGTTTTTGATTGTTTAGGAATAATTTGGTATAATGTTATAAGGATATTTACCTTTAAAATATCGTAAATTGAATTTTCAAAATTCAACTTTAAAATATATTTTATTACAGAAAAATTACAAAGAGCTTCTTAATCTTATTAAATTCAAATAAATATTATATAATTATTTTATAATACAATAAATATAATTATTGAAAAAAGAGATAATCGTACATCGAGATATAGATAAATATTATAAAATTTGAGAAAGGAGGATTGATTTATGAAGTTAAAAAAGTCATTAGTTTGTGTAACTATTTTAGGTATTGTACTTGTTGGATGTCATAAAGAAACCACTAAAGAGAAAAACCAAGTAGCAAATAAAGCAACACAACAAAAAACTATGACAAAAGTTCAAAATGATGTTAATGAAATTATGAGTAAGGATTATAAGTTTGTTATAAAAAATATGGGAATACCTTATAACACAATTTATTATATAAAACCTAAATATTTAAAAGAATCAGATACAATGCAAGATATAAATACATCAAGTTATATGACATTAGTTTACCCTAAATATACTGGAAATAATGAATTAGATGGAAGTGCTTTATACATTGATATTAATAAAAATAAAGTTGTCAATGTTGAAACAAACTCGTTTTCATCACAAAGTACTATTGATATTGATGCTAATGCCAGTATTATGATTGAAAAAAGCGACCATGAAAAATCAGCTGTGTCACTAGAAAATTTTAGAAAGATTGACTTAGGAGAGTATATTGGAGTTGATGAGTCTAGAATAAATGAAGTTGTTGGAGAGGCAAATTATGAGCTAACAGCATATAATCATGAAGGTAACAAAGTAGTTAAAAGTTATAGATTAAAAGAAGACAATAAATTATTAAAAAATGAAGTGCTTACAATAAGTATTGTGGATAACAAAATAAAATCTATAAAAACTATTGAAAGTGATAAAATTGTAAAAATAATAAAAGGAGCTTTAATAGAATAATGGATTCTAAAGCATACAAGGCTGTTTCAAGATAGAAGTAAATTTCTAGCTGGAAACAGTTTTTTTATAAGATTTATAAAATTTATTGAATATTAGTTAGAAATTATTTTATAAGCTTTATTAAATTTGAACTGCACTTATAGATAACAATTGGTTATAATTAAATATAAGATAAAATTATTTCTAAATTTTTCAATCTATAACATACTACATTGAAATGTTTTAAATAAAAAATATATTGGGGAGTATTTAAAATGATAGAATTAGCAGATGCCATAAAAATTATTGAAGAAAATGTTGTACCAATAAGTAGGGTGAAGAGAGTAAATCTTATAGATGCAGTAAATAAGGTAGTTGCAGAAGATATATATTCAACAATTGATAGCCCTCCATTTGATAGGTCACCATACGATGGTTATGCATATAATGCAAATTCTGAAAATAGAAACTTAAAGATTATAGGGACTTTATATGCAGGAGAAGTATTTGAAAGTGTATTAAATAAAAATGAAGCAGTGAAGATAATGACTGGTGGTAAAATACCAAGGGGTGCAAACTGTGTAGTAAAAAAAGAAGATGTAACTGTTGTAGATGATATGATAATTTTAAATGTAAAGTTAAAGGAATATGATAATTACATATTCAAGGGTGAGGATATAAAAAAGGGGCAATTGATTATTAATAAAAATCAGAATATAGGGTATGATGGCTTAGGAGTGCTAGCAAGTCTTGGAATATCTACAGTAACAGTGTATGATGATTTAAAAGTCGGAATCTTGAATACAGGAACAGAATTACAAGATATAAACGAGCCTTTAGAGGATGGTAAGATATACGATAGTAATAGATATACATTATATTCGAAACTCATAAAGCTTGGTATACAGGCAGATACAATATGTAATTGTTCTGATGATATATTAGAGTTAGAAAAAATAGTAAAGAATATGTTGAAAAAGGTAGATTTTTTAATTACAACAGGTGGTGTGTCTGTTGGAGATAAGGATTTAATTCCAGATGTATTTAGAAAAATAGGTGCACAAGAGTTATTTTGGAAAATAAACATTAAACCTGGAGGAGCTTGTTATGTAGCTACATTGGGAGAAAAACTACTATTTGGACTTTCTGGAAATCCACATGCAGCAATTGTGGTATTTGATAATGTGGTAGTTCCTGTGATTGAGTATTTGACATATAAGAAAAGGGAGCATTATATAAAAGCTATATTTAAGGGGGAATTTAATAAACTTTCAAATAAGGATAGATTTGTAAGTGGTAAATTATATACAAGTGAAGGTAAATTATATGTAAGGTTAAATGATAAGAAGGATGCTAAAGCTAGATTGTCAGCAACATTGAGAAGTAATTGTATGATAAAAATAAAAAAGGAAGAAACTATAAAAGAAAATCAGTTAGTAGATGTTGTTATTAGATAGTTTTATGAAAGGAAGTAAATTTTATGTATAATATATTGTCAGTTGTATCCTATTCTGGAGTAGGCAAAACTACATTAATTGAAGGTATAATAAAAGAATTAAATAAAGAAGGGTATAATGTTGGGGTTATTAAGCATACATGTCATGATTTTGATATTGATGAAGAGGGTAAAGATACTTACAAACATAGAAAATCTGGTGCTAAAAAGGTATGTATAATATCAGATAAACGAGTGGCATATATTGAAGAACTAAAAGATAATAATCCATTATATGAAATGATTCAGTTGTATAGAGATATGGACTTAATTATTATAGAAGGATATAAAAATTATAGGTTTAGAAGATTGGAGATAACTAGAGAGAATAAATATAAGGATATTTTATCAAATAGGTCTGATTTAATAGGAATTGTTAGTGATATAGAATATGATTTAAATATTAAACAATTTGATTTAAATGACTATAAAAATATATCAAATTACATAGAGTATTGTATAAAAAATGAGATTTTAAGTATAAATGATACTGAAATAAAAAACATATTAAAAGAATAATTTTAAGATACTCTTTTGATATAAAATGGTATAATTATTTATATAAATAAAGATATGAGAAATTTATCAATCGTATTTTGAATTATAAAATATCAAAGAAATCGTAGGAGGAAAAAATATGAAAAAGATATTAGTAGCATGTGGGGCAGGAATTGCGACATCAACAGTAGTTTGTGATAGGGTAGAAAGATTAATTAAAGAAAATAACATACAAGCAGAAGTTATACAATGTAAAATTGCTGAATGTGCAACAAAACAAGAAGGAGCTGACTTAATAGTATCTACTACTATATTGCCAACAACTTATGATATACCTGCGATAAAAGCAACAGCATACATAACAGGTATAAATACAGCTGCCTTAGATAAGAAAATATTGGATGCTCTGAAATAGTTTTGTATTTATAAAAAAATATTTAGTATTAAATATAGAGTTGTGTCTTTGTAAGAATTTATTTATAGAGATATAGCTCTTTTATATTGTTTTAAAGGTAGAGTTAATAATATAAGTATTCAATTTTATGAAAAATATTGATTTATATTGTAAATTTATAAAAGATTTAAAATTGTTGTTATGTTATACTAATTTATGGGTATTTTTTAGAAGTATCAATGGAGGAGGGATTTAATACTTATGATAAAACAATTTATAAAATATTATAAGCCGTATAAGAAAATTTTCACACTAGACCTTATAGCAGCTTTTTTATTTTCCTTATGTGATTTAGTTTATCCTATGATAACTAGAAATATAATGGATGATATTGTTCCAAATAAAAATTTAAGAATGTTAGTAGTTTTTGCAGTAGTACTTATACTTATATTTATAGCAAAAGCAGGGCTTAACTATTTTATGCAGTATTGGGGGCATGTTATAGGTGTAGATATGCAAGCTGATATGAGAAATGAAGTATTTACACATTTGCAGAGACTTCCAAATACGTATTTTGATAATAACAAATCTGGGGTAACTATGTCTAGAATAGTAAATGACCTAATGGATATAACAGAACTTGCGCATCATGGGCCTGAAGATTTATTCATTTCTATAGTAATGTTAGTGGGTTCATTCTTTATACTTATAGATATAAATATTCCTCTTACTCTCATAATATTTGCTATATTACCATTTATAATTTGGTTTGCAATAGCTAAAAAAGATAAGATGAATGTTGCTTTTATGAAGAGTAGAGTTACTATAGGTGATGTGAATGCTACCTTAGAAAATAGTATAGCAGGTATGAAAGTAACTAAGTCTTTTTGTACTGAAAAAGAAGAATTAAATAAGTTTGTAAGAAGTAATAAGTTATTTAGAAGAGCAAGACAAGATTCTTATAAAGTAATGGCAGAATATTATTCTGGGATGAACTTATACATGGATATTTTAGAGTGGGTAGTTGTCATAGCTGGTGGTTACTTTACTTATCTTGGAAAAATTACATTGGGTGATTTTGCTGCTTATATACTATATGTAAAAATGTTTATACAGCCTATGAAAAAATTGATAAACTTTACAGAGCAATATCAAAATGGTATGACAGGTTTTAAACGATTCATAGAAATAATGGAACAAGACCATCAAAAAGAAGCTAAAAATCCTGTTGAGCTTGAAAATGTAAAAGGTAATATTGAGATAGAAAATATATCTTTCACATACGAAGATAAGACTCAAGTATTAAATAATTTGAGTTTATCTATAAAAGCTGGTAAGACGATAGCATTAGTTGGACCTTCTGGAGGAGGAAAGACTACATTATGCAATCTATTACCAAGGTTTTATGAATTTGATGAGGGTGATATAAAAATTGATGGAAAGAGTATAAAAGATGTTAGTTTAAAATCATTGAGAAAAAATATAGGTATAGTTCAACAAGATGTATTTTTATTTACAGGAACTATAAGAGATAATATTCTTTGTGGAAATCCTAATGCTACAGATGAAGAAATGATAGCAGCAGCTAAAAAGGCGAGAATACATGACTTTGTAGAGACTTTACCAGATGGATATGATACTTATATAGGTGAAAGAGGAGTAAAATTATCAGGTGGACAAAAACAAAGAATATCAATCTCGAGAATATTTTTAAAGAATCCTCCAATAATAATATTGGATGAGGCTACATCTGCGTTAGACAATGTAACAGAAAGGGAAATTCAAGAGTCTTTAGAAGAATTAAGCAAAGATAGAACAAATTTAGTTGTCGCACATAGATTAACTACTATAAAAAATGCTGATGAAATCATAGTATTGACAGATAAAGGAATTGAAGAAAGAGGTACTCATGAAGAGTTAGTAAACAAAAATGGGGTATATAGTAGATTACACAATAACTAGTGTATAAATTTTATACCATAACTAACATATACACTAAATTTATAAACATAGAATATATTAAGGTTCATAAATCAAATTCATCTTATATTAATGACTTGTTTTATGAAAAAATGTATTCTATGTTTTATTTTTTGCAAATTACAATTAATTCTATTTATAAGAATAGTGATAAATAGCCATTAGTTGGGATAACGTTTTTCTAAAAAGAATAATTTAGAAAGCTAACTTTAATTTATAGAATTTATAGAATTTTATGAAAAAAATCGAATTTTGACTTGAAATGTTTTTCAAAAGTAGTAAAATAATGGATAACTATACATACATTGTATACAAATATATTTATTATGAGGGGGGATTTTGTATGGAGGCAATAACAGCTTTTTGTCTGGTTTTAGTGTCACTGACGATAGGAGATGTAGTTTCAGCAAAAACTAAAGCTTTTGTTCCATCAGTTTTTGTATCAGCAATTATATTTATAGTAGGATTTTGGACTTTTTTCCCAGAAAATATAGTAGATTTAGCTGCTTTAGGAACACCATTAGCCCAATTGGGAATGCTTTTATTAATAACACATATGGGAACTATGATGAGTATTAAGGAATTAGCAGGTCAATGGAAAACAATCGTAATAGCTTTAGCAGGAATAGTAGGCATATGTGTAGGCGCTTTAGCATTAGGTACAGTGGTATTTGGATGGGATACAGCAGTAATAGCTACACCTCCTCTTACTGGAGGACTAGTTGCATCTATAATGATGGCAGATGCTGCTACAGCAAAAGGTCTTGCAAGTTTGGCAGTACTTGCAATTTTAATGTATGTTGCACAAGGATTTGCAGGTTATCCGATTACAGCATTGATGCTTAAAAAAGAAGGAAAAAGACTTTTATCAGATTTTAGAAGTGGAAAAGTAACTGCAAGTAAAGTTGAAGAAAAAACTGAGAATGTACCTGAACAAAAAAGTAGATTTAAGATAATTCCAGATTTACCTGAAAAGTATGATACAACATATATGATAATACTTAGATTAGGATTGGTAGCATGGTTAGCAGTACAATTTACAAATCTTACACATGAAGTTGTATCTAGATATGTTATATGTTTAATATTTGGTGTAATAGCATCAGAACTTGGAATAGTTGATAGAAAACCTCTTAACAAATCTGGTTCATTTGGATGGTTAATGACATCATTGATGGCTTTTATATTTGCAGGTTTAGCAAAGGCTACACCAGCAATGCTTGCTGAAATGGCAGTTCCTCTTGTAGGAATTATAATATTTGGTGTAATAGGTATGGGGATATTCTCTATTATAGCAGGTAAGCTTTTAGGCGAAAGTAAAGAAATGGCTTTTTCAGTTTCACTTACAGCACTTTATGGTTTCCCACCTAACTATATATTAACTGAAGAAGCAGTAAAAGCTTTAGCTGAAACACCAGAAGAAAAAGAATTTTTAATGGATAAGATGCTTCCAAAGATGCTTGTTGGAGGATTCACTACAGTTACAATAGCTTCTGTAGTAATAGCAGGTATATTTGTAAATCTAATCTAATATTTAACTGATAATGATAAAAAATATTTTAAAGAAGAAGAATATGTACTACCTGGAGGTCTGGAATGGATATTAAAGAAATAACAAAGAGTTATAAAGACTATGTGATTAAGCTTAGAAGGGAATTTCATGAAAATCCTGAGAAGAGTATGGAAGAAGTTAGAACATCAAAGAGAATCAAAGAAGAACTTGATAAAATTGGAGTGCCATATGTATCCGCTGGAGGCACAGGTGTAATTGCAACTATAAAAGGAGCTAAGCCAGGAAAGACTGTAGCACTTAGAGGTGATATGGATGCTCTACAAGTTGTTGAATGTACTGATGTAGAATATAAATCGAAAAATGAAGGGCTTATGCATGCTTGTGGTCATGATGGTCATACATCAATGCTTTTAGGAGCAGCGAAAGTACTAAATGATATTAAAGATAGTATTAATGGAACTGTAAAATTATTTTTTCAACCAGGAGAAGAAGTTGGTAAAGGTGCAAGAGCTATGATTAAAGATGGTGCGATGGAAGGTGTAGATAGCGTATTTGGGATACATCTTTGGACTGATGTGGAATCTGGAACTATATCAGTAGAAGAAGGACCAAGAATGGCTTCTGCTGACTTCTTTAAAATCACTGTAAAAGGTAAGGGTGGTCATGGCTCACTTCCTCATCAAGGTGTTGATGCAGTACTTGCAAGTTCAGCAATAGTTATGAATTTACAATCTATGGTTAGTAGAGAAGTAAGTCCTTTAGAGCCATTAGTTGTAAGTGTTGGAGTTTTAAATTCTGGAACTAGATTTAATGTAATAGCAAGTGAAGCTATCTTAGAAGGTACAATAAGACTATTTAATCCAGAACTTAGAAAACAAATTCCTTCAATTCTAGAACGTATAGCAAAATCTACAGCAGGAGCATATAGAGCAGAAGCTGAATTAGAATATGGATATCTAACTCCAGCAGTTATAAATGACAAAGAATGCTCAAAGATAGCAACTGATGCAGCAATTAAGCTATTTGGAGAAGAATGTATAACAATGTTTGAAAAAGTAACAGGAGCAGAAGATTTGGCTGAATTTATGAATATTGCACCTGGTGCGCTAGCCTTTGTAGGAGCTAGAAATGAGTCAAAAGGTGCTTGTTACCCTCACCATCATGGATGTTTTAATATAGATGAGGATGCGTTAGAGATTGGAACTGCTTTATATGTTCAATATGCAGTGGATTTTTTAAATAAATAAATTTAATATACTATAAGGAAAAAGCAGAGACTAAGTTTATATCTCTGCTTTTTTATTGTCTATAATTTTTATAAGGATTGACTATATAAAATATATATGATAGGATAAAAGAAAATGATAATCAATATCAAATAAAAAGAAGGTGATTTATTTGAATAATGTAGTGTTTGCATTTTTGATAACATTATTGGCAGGTTTGTCTACAGGTATAGGTAGTTGTATAGCCTTTTTTGCTAAAAAAACTAACACGAAGTTTCTTTCTATAAGTTTAGGATTTTCTGCTGGTGTTATGATTTATGTGTCTATGATAGAAATTTTTCCTAAAGCACAAGATGCTTTGACAAAGTCTATGGGAGAGAAAATGGGAAGCTGGTCAACTGTAATAGCTTTTTTTGCAGGGATGGCTATCATTGCAATTATTGATAAGTTAATACCTCAAGAAGAAAATCCACATGAGATAAAGAAGATGGAAAATATAGAGGAACAAAATATCAAAAGAAATAAATCTCTTTTGAGAACAGGTATATTTACAGCAATGGCTATAGCAATTCATAATTTTCCAGAAGGTTTAGCTACATTTATATCAGCTCTTGACGATGTTACGATAGCTATACCAATAGCTATTGCAATTGCTATACACAATATACCAGAAGGTATATCCGTATCTGTACCAGTTTATTATGCTACAGGAGATAAGAAGAAAGCTTTTTATTATTCTTTTTTATCTGGTATGTCTGAACCATTAGGAGCAATTATTGGATATGCACTTCTTAGAAATTTCTTAAATGATATAACTCTTGGAATTATATTTGCAATTGTAGGGGGAATCATGGTATTTATATCGCTTGATGAACTATTGCCATCAGCTAGAGAGTATGGTGAACATCATTTATCCATTTATGGTTTAATTGCAGGCATGGGTGTTATGGCTATTAGTTTACTGCTATTTAAATAAGCTTATAGATATCTGATTGTAACCTAAAATTAATATCAAAATGATATAATTATTTAAATAGATTTTTTAAGATATTTAAAAATATCATTTTGGAGAGTGAGTATTATGAAAAAGAAAACAAGGTTTAAATTTGACTGGTATGGCTCACCTGATAAGATAGAGAAATGGTTAGAGGATATGGAAATTAAAGGATATAATTTATATAAGATAAATAAACTTGGTGGAATATTTTACTTTTATAAAGGAAGTCCAAGAAAAATAAAATACACTGTTGATTACTACTATGATGCAGAGAATAATTATTTTAATGAACATAAATCAAAAGGTTGGAATCTTGTTTTTAGGAGTATTGGCAGTTTTATGGGTACATCTTCATGGTATGTATGGTCTAAAGAATATGAAGATGTACCTCCTAAATTATATAGCGATTTTGATAAACTAAATAAAGTAAAATCAATTTTGTTTATGAACGTATTTATATTATTTTTGTTAGTGGTAATCTTTATATATTTATTATATGTTGAAGTAAGTAATCTATCTAGTGGTTATGGTGTATCAATAACTGCTATTGTACTACAGATTATGTTATTAGTTTTATATATAGTACAGTTATATAAGAGACTAATGTATTATCTAAGGCTTAAAAAGTTTAAATAAATAGAAGAGGGTACCTTGAAATGATTTTAAAAAAACTTTTAAGGTACTTTCTTTTGTTCATGAATACTGTTTTTTAATACTGTTGATTTTTATTATGAAATTGATATATCAAAATAACAATTGCATAAAATTGAGTATTGATATAAATAATTTGAAAATGTTATTCTAAAGTATCAGATGTGTAAAATCACATCTGAGTAAATTAATTCAAATATTTTAACTGTATTAATTAAAAATCGTGCAAGGAGGAATTTTATGATTAATATAGCAGTTTGTGAAGATGAAAAAGAAACTCAACTTTTAATAGTAGATTATATTGAGAATATATTAAAAAATATAAGTATAGAATATGAAATAAAAAAATATTTATCTGGAGAAGAGTTACTTGAAAACAACTTAAAAGACATAGATATACTATTTCTTGATATAAAGATGGAAAAACTAAATGGAATGGATACTGCAAGAAAGATTAGAAAAATGGGTAGTGAAATGGAAATAATATTTATAACCTCCTTGATAGACTATGTACAAGAAGGATATGAGGTAAGAGCTTATAGATATTTGCTAAAGCCGATAGAATTTGAAGAATTAAAAAAACATATGTTGACCTGTATTAAAGATATAGAAACAAACAAGGATAGTTATATCATAATAAAAAATAAGTCAAACACATACAAGATTTATTTAAATGAAATTAAATATATAGAAGTTCAAAAAAAAGAGATGCTAATACACACTATAAATAAAAATTTTTATATAAGATATAGCTTAAACAAAATAGAAAAAGAATTAAATCTATCTAGATTTATAAGATGCCATAAAAGTTTTATAGTAAATTTAAGCCATGTTGAAAATATAAAGTATAATATTGCAATATTGGAAAGTGGTGAGGAAGTACCTATTAGTAGATATAGGTATAAAGAGGTTAAGGAGAAGTTTTTGAGATTTCTTGGTGATACAATATGTTAAATTTCATGACTGAGCTATTATTAATTTTATCTATATTTATAAGATTTACTATAATGAAAGATGTATTAACTTACAAAGAAGAGCATAAAAAAAATGAAAAAATAATATTCTGTATTCTGTTGTTCTTAATTTATACTATGCTTCAAGTAACTAGATTATTGAATGAAGGAAAATATTCTAATAATATAAACTATTTATTTCCTATTGTAGCATTTATTGTATGGGGAGTATATTATAATTATTTTTACAAGATAAGTATTATTAAGTATACTGTTTTCTTTTATTTATTCAGTGTATATTATGAATGTTTAAACGATGTTGTATATAGGGTACTATTTTTTGTGATTACAGGTAATGTCATATCGTCTAAGGAATATTTATTAGCATCTCAACTAGATTATATAAAAATTCATATATATAGTAACTTAATAATGATTCTTATATACATGGTATTTTATTTTTTTAGAAAGTATATAAAATCAATTACTCAGGATAAGAGAAATTATGTATATTTATTATTTGCTTTATTAGCTAATACAACTAATGTATTCACAAATTATATATTAAAGAAATTAGAACGGTTTGGGTCATTATATTCGGAAGGATATTATTTTGATAATTTTGTGAATCCAAAGTTAATAGGAGCTAGTAGTATACTTCTTATACTAGTATTTAAAGAAATAATAAAAGAAAATAGATTAAAATCTCAAAATGAATTAATAAAAAATAAGTTAGAGATGCAATATGCACATTATTTAGCCATTCAAGAATCCCATATGAAGGTTAGGAAGCTTTACCATGATATAAATAATCATATTTATTGTGTAGAGAATCTCAAAAATAATAGTGAAGAAATAGATGAATATGTGAGTAATTTAAAAGATGAAATTAAATCATTTAAATATATTTATAATACAGGAAATATGATACTAGACATTATAATTAACGAAAAGAGCGAAATATGTGCAAAACAGGGAATTAAATTTAATTGCTGCATAAATTTTTCAAAAATAAATTTTATGAAGCCTATAGATGTCTCAAGCATTTTTTCTAATATTTTAGATAATGCTATAGAAGCATGTGATAAAATCATGGATGAAAATAGTAATAAATATATCAAAATTAAAGGAACTATAACGAAGTCATTTTTTGTACTTAAATGTGAAAATAGTAAGATAAATTCTATTACTATAAATAGAAGTATATTATTGACAGATAAAATGGATAAATTTATGCATGGAATAGGAATTCAGAGTATTAAATCGTCTTTGCAAAAATATAATGGAGAACTATTATTTGAAAATAATAAGGATAAGTTCATGCTGAATATATACATACCATTGAATCAAGATACTGACAGTTGGGATGATTAAGTTACTAGTTGGACTATACAAATTTTATATTTCAAATCATTAGTATATTAGTTTACTATAAAAATTCATAACAAGATAGAAATAGATTATATATAAATTATTTGTGCTTCCATTTTATGTAAAAGGACAGTATAATATAATTAAAGTATGTTATAACATACAAAAAGATAATAGATATTTATCTAAAGGGGGATTTTAAATGAGTCAAACTAATAGAATAGAAGAATTTAGACAAGAATACATTAATTCTAAGCCTATGATATGTTGTGAAAGGGCTAGAATTTTTACAGAATCGCATAAAAAAACTGAGGGAGAAGCTATATGTATAAGAAGAGCTAAAGCTTTTTTAGAGACATGTAAAGGACTTCCTATAAAAATATTTGAAAATGAATTAATTGTTGGGACAGCAGGTAAGTTTAGAAGAACAGGTATATTGACACCAGAATTTTCTTGGCAATGGGTAGATAAAGAAATGGATACTTTTGACGAAAGAACTCAAGACCCATATGTAATATCAAAAGAACAAATAGAATTTATAAGAAAAGAAATATTCCCATATTGGAAGGGAAAATCTTTGGAAGAAGTTTTTTTAGCAAGAATCCCAGAAGATACAGCTAAGATATTGGTAGATACAGGTATAATAGACAATGACTCTAAGTGGAGACAGGCAGTTGGTGAGGTAACACCAGATTATCAAGATATACTATTTGTAAAAGGATACAAAGGAATTAAAGAAGATGCAGATAAAAAAATAGCAGAATTAGATATATCAATTTCAGAAAATATTGAAAAAATAGATTTCTACAAATCTGTTTCTATAGTAGCAGAGGCTATTATGACACTGGCAAATAGATATTCAAATCTTGCAAAAGAAATGAGTGAATCTGAAACAGATGAAAAAAGAAAAGCAGAACTTTTAAAAATAGCAGAAATATGTATGAATGTACCAGCAAATCCTCCAACTAGTTTTTATGAAGCAATACAATTTGTATGGTTTGTACAATTAGGTGGTGTTTTATCAGAAAATCCTCTAGCATTAAATTTAGGTAGATTTGACCAATATATGTATCCATATTATGAAAATGATGCTAAAGAAGGTAAGATAACTGAATCAGAAGCTCAGGAACTAATAGAAGCTCTTTGGATTAAGTTGTCAGAATGGGTATGGACTATATCAGCAAATACAGCCAATTATTTTGCAGGATATAATCAATTCCAAAATCTTACTGTTGGTGGCAAAAAGAGAAATGGTACTGATGGAACAAATGCTATTTCATATATGTGTTTAAAGGCTACAGAAAGTGTAAAAACTCATCAGCCAGGTTTAAGTGTTAGAATAAGCCAAGGAGCACCAGATGATTTCGTTATGGCAGTTGCAAAACTAGTAAAACAAGGGACTGGTTTCCCTGCTATACACAGTGATAGTGCAGGGGCACAAATGTTATTACAAGATGGATATGATGCAGAAGATGCAAGAGACTGGAGTAATTGTGGTTGTGTAGTTCCTCATTTTAGAAAAACAGGGCAATGGACTTCAGCAGTAAATATAAACTTTGCAGCAGCTTTAGAATATGCCATGAATGAAGGTAAAAGTAGATTAACTGGAGAAACAATGGGGTTAGATGCAAAGAGTATCACAGAATTTACTTCTTTTGAAGAACTTAAAGATGAGTTTTTAAAGCAATTAGCATACCTTATCAAAAATTCTGTTATAGGAACTACTGTTGCACAACAAATTCATAAAGAAATGGTACCAAGACCATTTTTGTCTACTTGTGTAGATGGATGTTTAGATAAAGGTACTGATTTAAGTAAAGGTGGAGCAAAATATAATATAGGGCCTGTATTAACTGGTATAGGGCTAGGAGTGGTTTCAAACTCACTAGCAGCCATAAAAAAATTAGTATTTGAAGATAAAGTTACTACACTAGAAGAGTTAACAAAAGCACTAAACAATGATTGGGAAGGTTATGAAGATTTAAGAAAACTTGCACTTGATGTTCCTAAGTATGGAAATGATAATGATTATGTAGATTCATTAGCAATTGAAGTTTCTGATTTTTATTATACAGAAACTAGAAAATATAAAGATATATTTGGTTCAAAATTTAATAGTGCATTTATGGGAATATCAAACTATGTGCCAACTGGAAAAATTGTAGGTGCAACTCCATGTGGAAGAAAAGCAACAAAACCTTTGACAGAAGGTGTTTCTCCATTCGTTGGGACTGACACAACAAGTCCTCTAGCAGCTATGAAATCTGCATCAAAAATAAATCATGATGTTCATACTGGTGGAACTCTTTTAAACTTAAGACTGAATCAAGATTTAGTGGAAACAGAAAGAGGACTTAGAAATCTATCATCTATGGTAAAATCATATTTTGCTCTAGGAGGATTCCATGTACAATTTAATACAATATCAAACGATATTCTATTAAAGGCTCAAGAAAATCCAGAAGAATATAAAGATTTACTAGTGAGAGTTGCTGGATATAGCACTCAATTTGTTAATTTATCAAGAGAAATGCAAGATGCTATAATAGCTAGAAATGCACATAGTAAATTTTAATTATGAGGTATATTATGAGTAAAAAAGGCAGAGTTGTAAAAGTGCAACATTTTTCAGTAAATGATGGAGATGGTATAAGAACTACTATATTTTTAGAAGGATGTAAATTAAAGTGTAAGTGGTGTTCTAATCCAGACTCTTGGAGTAATATAGTCAAATTAGGCGTCATGAAAGATAAATGTATATCTTGTAATAGATGTATAGATGTTTGTCCTCAAAATATAAGCTCACTATTTGATAGAGCTCAAATAAATAGTAAGTGTAATTTATGTGGAGAATGTGTCAAGGTATGCCTTAAAGATGCTATCTGTATAATGACTGAAGAAATGACAGTTGAAGAAATTATAAAGGAAGTTGAAAAAGATTTTATATTTTTCTTTGAGTCCAATGGAGGAGTAACTTTTTCTGGAGGAGAGCCAACACTTCAAATTGATTTTTTAAGAGAATTAGTGGATGTATTTTATAATAAAGGTATAAACATAGCAATTGAAACTTGTGGATACTTTGATTGGAATAAAGTGAATGATGTATTTGAGAAAATAGACCATATTTTTGTAGATATAAAATCGATGGATGACAATGTTCACAAGGAATACACAGGAGTAAGTAATAAAATTATATTGGAGAATATATGTAAGCTTTCAAAGCTAAATAAATCTATGGTTATAAGAGTTCCAATTATTTGTGGAGTTAATGATAGTGAAGAAAATATAAGAAATACTGCATTATTTGTAAAACAAAATGTTCCAGAGGGAAAGATGGAATTACTTCCATATCATAAATTTGGAATTGATAAATATAAGGCATTAGGGCTTGAGGATTATATATATGAATTTGATGAAATTTGTAATAATCATATGTTAAAATTAAAAGAGATAGTAGAACTTACAGGAGTAAAAATCATAGAATACAAATAAGCTATCAGGAGGATTTTAACATGGATAATAAATTTCCTAATGTGGGAGAAAATTTAAGGTTATTAAGACAAGAAATGGGCATAAGTTTAGATAAAGCTTCAAAGATGACAGGTGTCAGTAAAGCAATGCTTGGTCAAATTGAGAGAGGGGAATCTAGCCCAACAGTATCTACCTTATGGAAAATTTCATCTGGATTTAAAATAAATTTTACAACACTATTAAGTGAAAACACAAATACTTATGAAGTCATAAAAAAAGAAGAGGTAGAACCTATTATTGAACAGAAAGGGAATATGAAGTTATATCCAATATATCCTTTCAGCCCTCAAAGGAGGTTTGAACTCTTCATAATTGAACTTGAAGAGAATTGTACTCATGTTTCATCTACACACAGTCATGTTTTAGAAGAGTATGTACTTGTAATAGAAGGAAAACTTGACCTTAATGTTGATGGAAAAACTTATATTTTGGAGTCTGGACATTCTATTAGATTTGATGGAACCTTAGAGCATATATATAAAAATTTAAATAAAGGAAAAACTATATTTCATAATATAGAAGTTTATAGATAATTTTATAGTTATCCTTTTCTAAAATAAATTATAATTTTAGAAAAGGATGACTTGTTTTTATAATATTGGAAAAAATATATATGTATTAATGTTACTGTTTAAAAAAAAACATAAAAGCATTATAATAATATTAACAAAATAGAATAAAGAGGAAGATAATATGATTATAAAGGTTTTATTGACAGTATTAGTATTAGTGGTATTGTATATTCTGTATAAATATGAAACTCAGCATATAGAAACGACAGAATATACTATTTTTAATGAAAAAATTCCAAAAGAGTTTGATGATTTTAAAATAGTTCAAGTAAGTGATTTACATAATAAGGTGTTTGATAAAAAAAATAATAAGGTATTGATAGATAAAATTGATTCCTTAAATCCAGATGCTGTATTTATAACAGGAGATTTAGTTGATGGAGAAAATAAAAATTTTCAAGTTGCACTAGATTTAATAGACAATCTAGTAGAAAAATATGAAGTATATCATATAATTGGAAATCATGAACAAAAATCTTTGATAAAAAAGTACAAGCATTTATATAAAGACTATTTTAAAAAGTTATATTCAAAAAAAATAATAAACATGGAAAATGAGTCTGTAAGAATAGATAGAGGAGATAGTCATCTTAATTTATATGGTTTAATTATACCATTAGAGTGCTATCCATATTTTTTTGGCAATAATAAAAAGTTAGAATTAAATGACAATTTTATAGAGGATAATTTAGGGAAGATAAATGAAAATGAGTATAATATACTTTTAGCTCATACACCATTTTTCTTTGAAAAATATGCAAAATGGGGAGCAGATTTAATTTTAGCTGGACATGTTCATGGTGGCATAATAAGGATACCTTTTATTGGAGGTGTATTATCTCCAAATAGAGAATTTTTTCCTAAGTATGACTGGGGTAAATATGAAAAAGATAATAGTACTATGATTTTAAATAAAGGCTTGGGAGGCTCAAAAGTTCTAATTAGACTTAATTGTAAACCAGAAATAGTCAAAATTATATTGAAATCTAATGAATAATAATTTGTATATAAGCATCAATAACATATAGATAAAGTTGATGTTAAATCCAGTTAAACATGTACGATGACCAATTTTGAATAAATGTTGAATTAATAAAAATAAAGTGCTATTTTTAGCATAGAATGTTTAAAATATGGGGGGATAGAAGAATCATGTGTGATATAAGTAGATTTTATGAATCTGTAAGAAATAAATATCCAAAACTAAAAGATGGAACCAGGGTTCATATGTGGCCAAAGGAGAACCTTATAATTGGACCAATTTATGATGAAGCAAATGGATATGAAAAAAGCATAGGAAATGTGGATAGCTTAACTTGGAATCAAATTGTCGTATTGGCAGAATGTGATGGGAAAAATACCACTGAAGATGTAATAAATATATTATCCAACAGATATAGAAATATACTTAATATGAAAGAAAATGTTATAGAATTCTTTAGGTTTTATGAGAACGTATATTTAACTTTTGAAGATGAAGTACAACCATTATCAAGTGTTTTTGAGATAACAGGAAATAAAGTATATCTTACTCCTTTATATTTTACGATAGAGATGGATGGTGACAATAGTACAAGTAAATATTTTTCTGAAATCATAAGTTTATTAAAGTGTATGCATGAAAAGGGTTGTAGATTTATAGAAGTTATTGGTGAAGATATTTTAAAAAATAAAAATATGAGAGAAATATTTCAATATATGCTAGACTATTTTGATTTGATTGTGGTAACTAAGGAGAGCTTTACTATTGATAGAGGATTGATAAAAGAATTAGATGATTATCGTCATAAAGTAATCTGGAAAGTATATTCAAAGAATGATAATGCACATGTTAGATTAAAAGAAGATATAAAAATAACTAGTCTGATAAAAAGAGGGCATACAGTAGTAAGAGAGGATAGGGGAAAAGCAATAAAGATAGAAGATATGAGATTTAAAGATACAAAAGAAAGATTTTCAAAATATGGTGCAGAATGGAGTCATTTGTACATTTCTTCTGATGGTAGTGTAAAATCTTATTCACTTCAAAAAGATAAAAGAATCTATTTAGGTAATATATTTAACAATTCGGTTGAAGAGATTTTCTTAGAGATGCAAGATAAGATTGATAAATTAGAGATTGTGTATCAATAAGTACTAAAAGTATATTTTATAAGAGTTTTATAGACTGTTTATTTAATTTTATGTCAATAATTATAATGAGGTGATATAACTTGTTAAAATTATTGGATAAATTTTTTTATGATTTTTTACTTAAATGCTGGTTATTTATGATGTTATGGATTTTTAGAGAACTTTTTACAAATTTTAAAATGACTAAAAAATTTAAATTTCATAAAATATTTATGTAAAAATCATATAAAATTCATATAGCATATGTATTATATAGAGTATAGAAAGACTAGCTTAAAAACCATAATATAATACCCTATTGTAATGATAACCCTCCCTCACATCCTCAAATAGAGTTATCATTACAAGAATTAATCCATAAATTTTAAATTTATGGTTTTTTTTTATTTAATTTGTTTTATTATATTAGAATATGATTTATTATAGAATATATACTAAGTAATATAGAATACAATAATTAAGTTTCTGACATGTTTTTAACTATATTAATAAGGAGGAGTATTTATGAATGTAAATAATCACAAGTGCCCAGAGTGTGGTGAACACAGTAAAAAGTTTGAGATAGTAGAGGAAAATGAGGATTGTGTGACATTTGAATGTTACACTTGTGGAACTATATCTATATTGAAGTATTGTGAGAACTGTAAAGAATTTGTATTTGTAAATATTCCAAATAATGTGGAGACATATGAGTATTGTTGTGGAAAATGCAATAATAAGATTTAATATAATAAATATACGTAATTTCATATATCATTTATACAAATCTCATATAAAATTCACATATAAAATGTATTATATAAATATAGAAAGAACTAGCTTAAAACATAATATAATTACCCTAAATTTATAATGACAACTCTCCCTCACATCCTCAAATTATAGTTGTCATTATAAAATAACTTGGCTGTTTCAAAATGTGAAATCATTTTAGGAACAGCTTATTTTTTGCAAAAATAAAGAAGGCAACGGGAAGCCTTCTTTCGTGTAAAAAAAGTTTAATTTTTTGTTAAGATTTGTTTGTTTATTTTATATTACCTTTATAATATGTGTTTATTTGAAGGTTGGCAATGGATTTTGCGCAACTGGTCATTATTAATGTAAAAGTGGAATATTATTAATAAATAATGATTACAAAATTGTAATTATTATTTGTTAAGTAAATGAGTAAAATATCATATTAATGGGTATATAATTAATAATATACTAGTTTGGGGAGGATAAAATTATGAATTATAAAACAATCATATTAAATAGAAAGTCTGTTAGAGAGTACAAGAACACAGATATTAAAGAGGAATATCTTAGTGACATTAAGAAATACTCAGAATCTTGCAAGAAACTAGTTCCAGAAATAGATGTTGACATAAGAATTATGAATAGAAATGAAGTTTTTGACAATTTAGATAAAGTGGCAGGATATAAGGGAAATATGATAGATGCTCCAAGTTATATTATCATATTATCTGATGTAAAAGATAACTATATTGAAAATTCAGGATACATAGGAGAAAGTATAATTTTTAAAGTGACAGAACTTGGAATAGGCTCTTGTTGGGTTACTTTTGAAGATGGCAAAAAAGTAAGAGAGAAACTTGGAATTGATTCAGATAAAGAAGTAACAGGAATTATAGCAATTGGATATGGCGAAAATGTAAGTAATACTAAAGTACTAAACGCTACAAAGACTGGCGAAAATTATTCAAAATCTGATATGCAAGTTGTATTAGACAATGGTTCTTCTAGACTTGGTGTAGAAGATGTAGTTTACATGGATGAATGGGGAAATGATGCAAGTATAGAAGTATTAGAAGAAAGAGCACTTCTTGAGGCATTCCACTATGCAAGATTAGCACCATCTACACTAAACAGACAGCCATGGAGATTTATAGTTGATGGAGGCGTTGTAGTTTTAGCTGTTAGAAAAGATGGGCATACTAGTCTATATGAAGAAAAAATAGATGTGGGTATTGTTATGCTTTACTTTGCAACAATAATAAGTGCAACTATGTTTGAATTGAAGTGGAATTTAGGTACTCCAGACAAAGATTACAAAGTACCAGAAGATTATAAAATAGTTGGATACTGTAATATATAAGATAATTTAATACTTAATTTAACTACACTTAAATTAATTTTTATAAAAAGTTCAATAACATTCTATAATATAATGTTATTGAACTTTTTTATTGTGTAATACAACTTTTTTATTCATTATAGCTATGAATAAAAAAATACCTATGAATTTAAATGCTTACAATTTTGTGCATGAATAGAGAGGTATATTATTTTATTAGATTGTATAATTTGCTTGGAGGTAATATCAAATGGAATGGATAAATAAATTAAATCAAGCTATTACTTATATTGAAGATAATCTTGAAAGTGGAGTAGATTATGCAGAAGCAGCAAAAATCGCATGTTGTTCAACCTTTCATTTTCAACGAATGTTTTCATATATTGCAGATGTACCATTATCTGAATATATTAGACGAAGACGTATGACTAAAGCGGCATTTGAACTACAGAATAGTAACATTAAAATTTTAGAACTATCAGAGAAATATGGTTATGATTCACCAACATCTTTTAATAGAGCTTTTCAAAATATACATGGCATTTCTCCGTCGGCAGCTAGGGCAAAGGGAGTTGTTTTAAAAGCATATCCTAAGATGACACTGAGTATTTATGTGAAAGGGAATGTAGAAATGCAATATCGTATTGTAGAAAAGAAAGGATTTCGTATTGTTGGTATAAAAGAAAGTATGAATATGATTGTAGAAGAGTGTTTTGATAAAGTTCCTAAGTTGTGGGCTAAATCCATAAAAAATGGAACAATTGATAAACTTTCAGAATTGATAAATAACAAGCCTCAAGGATTGCTAGGAGTTAGTATATGTACTAATGGTAAAGATTTAGATTACTATATTGCTGCTCCAACAGATAAGTCTGTATTAGAAAATACATATGAATACTATATACCATCAGGTACATGGGCAGTATTTGAATGTGTATCTCCAATGCCAAATGCTTTGGCAATACAAGAATTACAAAAAAGAATTATTACGGAATGGTTACCAAGCTCTGGATATGCATATGCTAATTTGCCAGATATTGAACTTTATCCTAATGGTAATGTCAATGCTCCTAATTATACTACAGAAGTTTGGATTCCAATTAGGAAACAACATTAAAGTTAATTAATAACATAATATTTTAAAATTGCAGACTTAAAAAGGTCTGTTAATTTTTTTGAATAGATGGAAAGTAAACTTTACATAAGAGGAAAATAGTTGTATAATTATGGAAAGTAGACTTTACATTAATGAGATATTAAAGGAGAAAAAGGTGAAAAATAGATTAGAAGAAATAAGAAAAAAGAGAGGTATAAGGCAAGAAGAACTAGCATCTGCTTTGCAAGTATCAAGACAAACTATAGGTTCATTAGAAAATGGTAGATATAATCCTTCTATCATATTAGCTTTTAAGATAGCAAGATATTTTGATATGAATATTGAAGAAATATTTATTTATGAGGAGGAGTAAAAATGAAAAAGAGCAGATTATACATTGGAGTTGGATATTTTGTTTGTGGAATTCTACTTGTTTTATTGGCTATATTTACAGAGTTTTCATTTGAGGCTTTAATTTGGGGATTATCTGGAGCTGCTTTAGGGCCCGGGGTATGTATGATTTTTCAATATATATATTGGAGTAAGCCAGAAAAATCTGTAGAATATGAAGAAAGGCTAGAGAATCAAAGAATAGAGATGAATGATGAAAGAAGAATTATGTTACGTGATAAATCTGGACGAATTACTAACCAAATCATGTCTTATATTTTCGTAATTCTTATAGTTATTGTTTCTGTATTGAGAGTATTCTCTGTAATGATAATAAGTAAGTGGGTTTTAATTGTTCTTGGATTGCTTATTTTATTTCAATTTATTTGTGGGGTTGTTGTATATAATAAATTAGATAAAAAGTTATAATACTAAGTATAAAATTATATAAAAGTAAATTAGCTTTAAAGTTTATATTAGGAGATGAATTTATATAATTGTATAAATTCTTAAAGCCACAAGTATTATGTATTGTGGCTTTTTTATATGGAACTCTATATGTTTTAAAGATAATTACTATAGTATACTTACTTATGAATGACTCTTAGATATTATAAAATAGATTAATCTTCATATAAATCACCACTATTTTCTTTATTAAGAGTTCCTTCTAATTCAATCATTAGAAATTTTGTAAGTTTTTTAACTACTGGTCTATGTATTGTATTTTGAGGAACAATGATAAATTCTCCTTCTTTAACTTCTGTCAACCCCTCTAAAGTTTCTAAATTAAATTTTCCTTCTATTACATAAAACAATTCGTCTGATTTTTCATGAACATGAAAATCTAGACTTCTGTTTGCTACTTGTACAACACTTAATATGTTATTATTTATCTTTCCTAATTTTTTGTATACATACAGTTGCTCAATATTATTTACTTCTTCAATTATATTAGTTTTTGATAACATTAGAGTCTCCTTTAAATTTTATTTTGTTTGACTTTTACTATACCTGTATGTTAACATCAAACTTATTATTTGTAAAATAGATTGATTTGATTGTATAAATCTGATATTTAGATAATATGGAGGAATAGATATGGAATTAAAACATTTGAATACATTTTTAACACTTAGTAAAATTAAAAATTTTACTAAAACTGCTGAATATTTGAACTATGCACAATCAAATATTACAGCTCATATACAACAATTAGAAAAAGAATTGGATGTACGTCTCTTTGAACGTATAGGAAAAAGTGTAGCATTGACTAGAGAAGGTGAGAAGTTGCTTCCATATGCTGAAAAGATGCTTTTATTATCATCAGATATAGAAAAAATGTATAAAGAGAAAGATAATTATGGGCGTATTGTTATTGGAGCATCAGAATCTATTTGTATTTTTAAGTTACCTGAGATTATAAAAATATATAAAGAGAAATATCCAGATGTTGACCTTTTTATAAAAACTCTAGATTCTTCTGATTTTGTTCCTTTACTTGCAAATAATACTATTGATATAGCATTTATACTTGACTTACCTATAAATGATAAATCTGCTATTTCTGTATTAAAAAATGAGGAGCCTATCTGTGTATTATCAGTTCCAGAAAGTGACTTAGCCTTAAAAGAAAAGGTGTATATTCAGGACTTTCAAAATGTTCCATTTATTTTGACAGGAAAGAGTTGTTGTTATAGAAATCTGTTTGAAAAAGAGCTGTCTGAATCATCTATAGCACCTAAAATAGTTCTTGAAACTGGAAGTATTCAGGTAATTAAACAAACAGTACTTAGTGGACTTGGATTGTGTCTTCTTCCAGAGCTTGCAGTGGAGAAGGAATTAGAAAAACATGAGTTGATTAAGATTCCATTTAATACCAACTATAATATTTATTCACAATTAATCTACCATAAAGATAAGTGGCTTTCTAAGAATCTTTGTGATTTTATTTCTATAGTTAAAGAAACATACTAGATTATTTTAAAACTATTTAATATATTAATGTATTTTGGTTAATAAAGTAATTTAAAATTCAATAAGTATCAATATAAAATTATGATGTCAAAAAATAAAAAAGCCCCTAATCTATTGAATAAATAGCTTTAGGAGTTCTTAATGGTGCCCGAGGCCGGACTCGAACCGGCACGGAGTATTAGTCCGGTGGATTTTGAGTCCACTGCGTCTACCAATTCCACCACTCGGGCATGTCATGTATATTATTATAGCAAAAAAATATATTGTTTGCAACATATTTAATTTTAATATACTATTATTATTATGGGAATATTAAATAACAGTATATTGGTATATAATATATATGTTAGAAAAATAGATAATTTTTAGGAGTGATATAATTTGGAAAAAAAATTAATTATAATAGATGGAAATTCAATAATAAATAGGGCTTTTTATGCTCTTCCAGAAATGAATAATAAAGAAGGTCTAAAGACCAATGCTATATATGGTTTTACAACAATGCTATTTAAAATGATTGATATATATAAACCAACACATATAAGTGTAGCTTTTGACAGGAAAGCACCTACATTTAGACATCTAGAATATAAAGAATATAAGGCTGGAAGAAAGGGAATGCCAGATGAATTGGCAGAGCAATTACAGCCATTAAAAGATCTTTTAGATAAATTTAAAATAAATAGATTAGAAATAGATGGTTATGAAGCAGATGATATTATAGGTACTGTTTCTAAAAAGGCAGAAGAAAATGGATATAAGGTATACATAGTAACTGGAGATAAAGATGCTATTCAGCTTGCTTCAGATAATACAACTACTCTTATAACAAAAAAAGGAGTTGGAGAAGTAGAAGAATACAACTTTAATTCTGTGATTGAAAAGTACGAGATGACTCCAACACAGTTTATAGATTTAAAAGGTCTTATGGGAGATAAGTCAGATAATATACCTGGAGTACCTGGAATAGGTGAAAAAACAGGTATAAAACTTATAAAGGAGTTCTCTAGTATAGAGAACTTAATAGATAATACAGAGAAGCTTAAAGGTAGTGTAAAAAAGAAAATAGAAGAAAATAAAGAACTTGCTATTCAAAGTAAAAGACTAGCAACTATTATAAGAGATGTACCAATAGAAGTAAATTTAGACAGTATGATTTTTGGTGATTACGATAAAGATGAGCTTTTAGATAAATTTAGATATTTTGGATTTACAAGTCTCTTATCAAGATTGGTTGATTTGGTTGATTCAAATGATACAGAGCAAATAGAAGAAAAAATAGAAATATTAAAATTGAAAGAGATAGACAAATTTATAGATGAAGTGAAGGAAAAAGGACAAGTTATTTTAAAAACTGTTAGAGGACAAGGTAATATACTTGAAAAAAATATAATATATATTTTTATAAGTATAGATGGAGAAAAAATATATTATATAGATTCAGATGAAATAACAAAATTAGATAGTATACTTTCAAATAACGAAATTAAAAAATATGGATATAATTTAAAAGATGATTATATATCTCTAAAACCATATAATATAAACTTGGAAAATATGTATTTTGATATAACAATAGCTGAGTATTTAATAGATTCAACTTCATCTACTTCATATGATTGTGGTGCAATAGCTATGAAGTACTTATCAAAAAAGGTTAAATCAAAAGAAGAGTTATTAGGCAAAGGAGTTAAATCTAAAAACTATGAGGATTTAGAATTTGAGGATTTAGCTGAGTACATGGGTCAAATAATATGCACAGTAAAAGAAACAGTTCCTATGATGGAAAGAAGTCTAATAGATATGAGTATGGATGGTCTTTTTTATCATGTAGAGATGCCTTTAGTAGAAGTTTTAGGGCATATGGAGTATGAAGGCATAAAAGTAGATAAAAGTATCCTAGATGAATTGAGCGTTGAGTTTAAAGAAATAATAGCTACATTAGAAAAGGAAATTTATGAATTATCTGGAGAGCCATTCAATATAAATTCACCAAAACAACTAGGTGTCATATTATTTGAAAAATTAGAGCTTCCAGTAATCAAAAAAACTAAGACTGGATACTCTACTAATGCAGATGTTTTAGAAAAATTAAGGGATAAACATCCAATAATAGATAAGATAACTGAGTATAGACAAATAGTAAAGCTAAACTCTACTTATGTTGAAGGACTTTTAAATATAATAAATCCAGAGAGTAATAGGATTCATTCATCATTTAATCAAACAATAACAACTACAGGAAGAATTTCATCTACAGAACCAAATCTTCAAAATATACCTATAAAAATGGAAATGGGTAGAAAAATAAGAAAAGTGTTCATTGCGGATGATAATTGTAAGTTGGTTGATGCCGATTACTCACAGGTAGAACTTAGAGTTCTTGCACATATGAGCCAAGATGAAAATATGATAGAAGCATTTAAACACAATGAAGACATTCATACTAAGACAGCTTCACAAGTTTTCAATGTTCCTATGGAAAGTGTCACTAGTGAACTGAGAGGTGCAGCTAAAGCAGTAAACTTTGGGATTATATATGGCAAAAGTGATTTTGGATTGGCTGATGATTTAAATATACCTGTGCCAAAAGCAAAAGAGTACATTGAAAGTTATTTTGCTAAATACCATAAAATAAAAGAATTTATGGATATGACAATAGAAAAGGCTAGTGAAGATGGATATGCTGTAACAATTTTAAACAGAAGAAGATATATACCAGAAATAAAATCAAGTAATTTTATGGAGAGAAACAGAGGAAAAAGATTTGCGATGAATGCACCAATACAAGGAAGTGCAGCAGATATAATAAAAATTGCAATGATAAATGTTCATAAAAAGTTGGAAGATAATAATTTAAAATCAAAACTTATACTACAAGTTCACGATGAATTAATAGTTGAAGCAATTGATGATGAAATAGATATAGTTAAGAAGATAGTAAAAGAGGAAATGGAAAATGCTGTAAGCATGGATGTTCACTTAGATGTAGATTTAAATGTCGGTAGTTCTTGGTATGAGACAAAGTAGGTGATTTTATGTTGATATTAGGACTTACAGGAGGAATAGGCTGTGGAAAAAGCAGCCTATCAAATATATTCAGAAACCTTAATATTTCTATAGTGGATGCAGATATTATATCTAGAAAAATATTTGAAGATAAGATACTATTAAAAAAAGTATTTGATTGTTTTGGGCAAAATGTAAAAAATGATGATGGAACATTAAATAGAAAAGCTCTTGGAAGAATCGTTTTTAATGATGAAGAAAAACTTAGAGAGCTAAATAATTTGACTCATCCACGAATAAGAGAAAAAATAATGAGTGAAATAGATGAAGTAAGAAAAAAAGGCGAAAGTATAGTGATTTTGGATGCAGCTATATTGGTAGAAAGTGGATTTCTAGAGATGGTTGACAAGCTATTAGTAGTTACTTGTAAACAAGAAGTGCAAATTAGCAGAATAAAGAATAGAGATAATTGTAGTGAACAAGAAGCAATTAGTAGGATAAATTCACAAATGAGTCAGGAAGAAAAATCCAAATATGGTGATTATATAATAGATAATTCGGGAACAATAACTGAATTAGAAAGTAAAGCACACAAATTTATTGAGTACATGAAGGAGAATTGGCGTGAATAGTAAGAAAGTATTGATTCTATCTATTTTTATAATCTTATTTGGAACACTATTAATGGAAAGTAAAGTAATACATAAATTTTTATATCCAAAAAAATATTCAGAATATGTAGAAAAATATTCTAAGGAATTTAATTTAGATGAAAATATAGTTTACAGTGTTATAAAAGCTGAAAGTAAGTTTAATAGTTCTGCTGTTTCAAAAAAAGAAGCAAAGGGTTTAATGCAACTATTAGACATAACTAGGGATTGGGGAGCAGATGAACTAAAGTTAAAAAATGTTGATATCTTTGACCCGGAGACTAATATAAGACTTGGTTGTTGGTACTTAAATAAATTATACAAGGAATTTGGTAAATTAGACTTAGTAATAGCTGCATATAATGGTGGTTCAGGTAATGTGAAAAAGTGGTTAGAAAATAATGAATATAGTAAAGATGGAGAAAATCTACATGACATACCTTTTGAACAAACTTCAAAGTATGTAGAAAAAGTGAAAAATAATTATAAACATTATAATAAGATATATGGCAAGAAAGGAAAAAACTAATGAAGAGAATAAAAGTCTTAACAGTTGTTTTAGCTATAACTCTTATGGTAGTTGGGTGTAGTAATACTAAAACAAAACAAAGTAGTAGTGATTCAAGTTTAAAAAGTCAAAGTTCTATAGATGCTAAGTATATAAACTTAACAATGGTAACTCCCAAAACTATAAATCCTATAACGAATACTGATAAGTCTGTTGGTTATATAATGAATTTAGTTTATGATGGTTTATTTACTATAGATGAGAACTATAATGTAACTCCTCAACTAGTTAAAGAGTATAATATAGCTCAAGATGGAATGAGTATAGATATAAAGTTAAAAGATGCAAAGTGGCATGATGGAAAAGCTGTTACTTCAAATGATGTAAATTATACTATTGGTTTAATTCAAAAAAGTGCAGATAGTCCATACAATGAATTTACTAAAAACATAGCTTCAGTGAATATTAAATCCGACAAAGATTTTACGATAAAATTTAAAGCTAGATATGCTTTCTCTATTGATAGTTTAATTTTTCCAATAGTATCTCAAAATCATTTAGATTCAAAAGATGCAAATGACAAAAATAATAATATGATAGGAAATGGGAAATATAAAATAGAATCATATACAGAAAGAGAAGGAATGATTTTATCTGTAAATAAAGAGTATTATGAAGAAGTTCCAAAGACAATGAAGAATATAAAAGTAGGTATGGTTCCTAATGAAGATGCAAGAACATCTATGGTTATGGCTCTTGATAGTGATATAACTAATGTTACATTGAATGATTTGAGTAAGTTTCAAGAGAAAGAATTTAATATAACAAAATATCAAGGTAGAGATTATGAATGTATAGTATTTAATTATAATAATCCTTTTTTCAAAGATGTTAATTTCAGAAAAGCAATTGCACATTCTATAAATAAAGATAGAATTATTAGTGAAGGATATATGGATGATGCTACTCCAGTTAATTTTCCACTTAATTCAAAATCAAAATACTACGATAGTGAAATGAAAGCTTTAGAATTTAATAAAGATAAAGCAATAGAGTATCTTAATAAAGTAGAATATGCAAATATAAATTCAGTAAATCAAAATGATAATAAAGTAGATAAAAAACAAAAAAAAGTAACTAAAAAGAATACAAAGAAACTTACTCCTGAAGAAGAAGCAAAAGCTAAAAAAGAGGAAGAAGAAAGAGTTAAAAAGGAAGCTGAAGATAAAAAAAATAGAGAAAAAGAAGAAGTAAAGAAAAGACTTTCTGAAATGAATTTAAAAATTATAGTAAATAGAGATAATAGTGAAAGATTAAAAACTGCAAACATAATAAGTGAGAACTTAAAGGCTATAGGAATAAACAATACAATAAATCAGTTATCAGATAAAGACATGGAAAATGCTCTTAATTCTAAAAACTATGATTTAGCATTGGTTGGATGGAAACTATCAAGTATACCAGATGCAAGTAGCATTATAGCAAGTAGTGGATATACTGATGATAGGTTAAATGGATATATGTCTACACTTACAAGTTCTACATCTGAAATTGAAACAAAGAAAGCATACAAAGATGTACAGACATATGTAAAAGATAACGCAACATTTATAAGTTTGGCTATCAGAAATAACTATATTGTAAGTAATAGTAGATTAAAAGGTAAAATTACTCCAAATGATTTTGATGTATATGAGGGAATATCTAATCTAGATATAAAATCTAGTGAATCAAATTAAATGATTAATTAGTATTTAAAAAGTCAAAACTATATGATAAAATACCCTTATAGGGTATAAGGAGGTAATTAAATGAAAAAGAAACTATTAGTAGAAGGTATGAGTTGTGGTCATTGTGTAAATCATCTTAAAACTGCATTAACAGAAGATATAGATGGTGTTGAAGTTTTAGATGTAGATTTAGAAAACAAATGTGCATCTGTAGATATGAAAGATGATGTATCAACTGAAAAATTAAAAGAAGTAATTGCAGAATTAGGATTTGAACTAAAAGGAATTGAATAGAAAATAATAAACTAAAAAAAGACCTCTATTGGGGGAGTAATAGAGGTCTAAAAATGGGGGAGATTGAGTATGTTTGATTTTACATTACTATTATCTCCCCTTTTAAATTAATATATACATAAAAAATAAAAAATTTTCGTGATTACTCACATTTCTTAATTATTTTGAATATACTATAAATAGTTAAGGGAGGGAGTATCATGGAATCTAGGGGATATAAAGAGGATTTAAAAAAAATGATACTTGATATGGCCCACAAAGAACTTGAGAGTTATGTATCACAAAAAGGAGCAAAAAAATACTTTGAGGGCAATCTAGATAAGATTATCAATAATAACATAAAAAAATTTAATCAAAGTATTGGTCTTAATAGAGTATATTTAAAAATGTTGAAAAAGTGTGCATATCAAGAAAGTGTAAATTCGATATCAAGAACTATAAAGAAGGAAACTTTATTTAAATCAAAAAAAGAGCTATTTGCTTTTTCAGAGTACTTAAAGCTTGATATTAACAAGAGACTTTCATATAATCAGATTTTAAGAAAAATATCAAGATATATATACTATAATAGAAGTTCATATGCTCAAAAGTATGTTGCTTTTAAAAGAGGAGATGAAGAATATCTTTTAGAACCTGAAAAGATAAAAGATGAATTAATAGCAAGTTATAGGTCAAAAACTAGGGAAGATATGAAGTCTATAGCAAAACTTTTGGATATACAAGTAGAAGATGATTATAATGCTGAAGACATTAGAAAAAAAGTGATAAACTATATTATTAAAGAAAAGATTAAGAATTAAGATTTTAATCTGTTTAGTTAGAATTGAATGAGGTAAGGTAATTATTATAAAAATTTTAAATAGTAAGTTCTATCAATTTACATGATTAAGTATAACTTGATTATAATTCTTCTGTGGATTCGATAGAACTTATTCTTTTTTTGACATATTATCTTAAATAATTTACTACTATTTATGAATTACACAGCATTATTCAAATTTTTAACTTAATGTGATTTAAATAAATTTATAATAATGATATAATATAAAAAAAATAAAAATTGGAGGGTGATTTCAAAATGAAGTTTAATTTTTGCCATAACAATTTCAATGTTACTGACTTAGAAAAAAGTCTGAATTTTTATAATAAAGCTTTAGGGTTGAAAGAAGTAAAGCGTAAAGAGGCAGAAGATGGTAGTTTTATATTAGTTTATTTAGGGGATGGTATTACTAGCCATACATTAGAATTAACTTGGCTTAGAGATTGGGATGGAGTATATAATTTAGGAGATAATGAATTCCATTTGGCTTTAGAAGTTGATGAATTTGATAAGGCAAAAAAACTTCATAAAGATTTGGACTGTATATGTTTCGAAAATGAAAATATGGGAATTTATTTTATAGCAGACCCAGATAATTATTGGATTGAAATACTTCCTAAAAATTATTAATTTTAAGGAAATATTTATAATTTCTTTACAATTAATTATATTATAAGTTATCATTAAATTATAGGTACTAAAAATGGATAATAATGTTATGACTTTATGTTTATAAAAATTTGTTGGGGGGAGTGATAGTAGTGAAGAAAGCTATAGCAGCTTTAGGAATTGGAGCAGTAGCAGTATCAGTTAGTTCCATAAATGCAAGTGCTCTTGAAAAAGGAGTAGTAACGGCAAGCGCTTTGAATATAAGAAGTGGGCCAAGTGCTGACTGTGACAAAGTAGCAAAATTATACAAAGGAAAGGCTGTAGAGATTTTAGAAAAATCTAATGGATGGTATAAGGTAAGGATATCAAATTCTGTTGTTGGATGGGGAAGTGCAAAATACATATCGACTAGTGGTTCATCTGAAAGTACATCAAACCAAAGCAATTCAACTTCAAGTGGTACAACTATAAGTGGAAATGGTAAGGTTAATGTAAGTTCGAGATTGAATATAAGAAGTGGCGCAGGCACTAACTATTCATTAGTTGGTAAGGCAAATAATGGAGATGTAGTAAAATTATTAGAACAAAGTAATGGATGGTATAAAATAAAATTATCAAATGGAGTTACTGGATGGGCTAGTAGCCAATATATCTTAAAAACGTCAGAAGATGTTGGGACAAACAATTCTAATTCAAACAGTTCTAATTCAAATAGTACTAATAATTCTGATAAAAAGCCATCTAGTGAAGAATCAATAGAAGGTAAAAATGGTAAAGTTACATCTACTGTAAGTTTAAATGTAAGAAGTGGACCTGGGACAAGCTATTCTATAATAGGAAAATTAAATGCTGGAGATATTGTTGAATTAAAAGCTAAGAGTAGTGGATGGTATAAAGTAAAGTTATCAAATGGGACAACTGGATGGGTAAGTGCTAGTTATATTTCTGAGACTAGTGAAGGTGCAAAAGAAAATCCTAGTTCATCATCTAATCAGAATTCTCAGTCTAACAGTAATTCTAATTCGTCATTTAATGGAAATTCAGATAAATCTACAGCAAAAGGTTCAACAATAGTAGACTTTGCATATACTCTTATTGGAATTCCATATCAATGGGGAGCATCAGGCCCTGATAAATTTGACTGCTCTGGATTTACACAGTATGTTTTCAAAAATTCTGTAGGTGTTTCTATTCCAAGGGTTTCTAGAGAGCAAGCTAAGTCTGGAAGCGCAGTTTCTATGGGCAATTATGCTCCAGGAGATTTAGTTTACTTTGATACTGATGGAGATGGAGCAACTAATCATGTAGGTATATATGTAGGTAATAGTAAGTTTATCCATTGTAGTGGTACTCAGACCAATCCTAATAAGGTAAAAGTGGATAATTTAACTAGTTCATATTGGTCCAAAGTATTACTTGGAGCAAGAAGACTAGCTTAACGAATATAATTTCTTATTAAAAAATTAGAATAAATAATTATTTCTATTCATAAATTGTGACTCTTAAAAATATACTTTATTAATAATATAATTTTGGGGGGGACAAACTAATGAATAGAAGAAAAACGATATACAGAGGATTTAATAATAATAGACATAAAATTGATTTACGTAAGTATGTTATAACTATTGCTTGCTTGTGTCTGATTGGCTATTATTCTTATACAAAAATAAAAGACAGCAAGGTACTTGAATATGTATCAGCTAAAATACCATTTCTAAATCATTCATCAGATATAACTTATAAAGATATATCTGATGAATTAAATTCAATAAAAAACGGAAAGAAATCTAAATCACAAACCAATTCAGAAGGTAAAGAAGAAACTAATCCAGAAAAAACAGTAAATAATACTAAAGAAGCAGAAGAAGTAAAATTAGCTACTATAGAGGGCTGGGACATGTATACTATTCAAGTTGCAGCAATAGATAATAATGATGACTTGAAAAAAATACAGACATCATTAGTCAGCAGTGATATACCTTTTTCAGTTATGGAGAAGGATGGTGTAAAAAAAATACAGACATATTCTTCATTTGATGAAAATGAGGTCAGAAAGCACATAAACAATGTAAGAAAGGTATTTCCAGATGCATTTTTGTCACACCTAGATGCACCTATGTTATCTCTAGAATACACAAGTAATTACGCTTATATAGAGAGTATATCTAATGAATTAAATAAATTAATAACAAACTTTAAAGAAGAATCAAGTTTTTGGTCAAATGATGAAAATAATGTGGATATGAAAAAATATAATACTATTTTGACAAATAGAAAGGCAATATCACAAAATATATCAAAAGAAGCTGAAAAGATTGACTATTCTGAAATGCGTTTATTTAAAGATAATTTGATTGATTATGTAAAGAATGTAAACGAAAAAATTGATACAGCTTCAAAAGCTGCAAATGAAGAAAAATATAGTGTGAGTAAAAGTCTACTTTTATCATCTATGCAAGAGTACTCTCTGTTTATAAATTCTATAAAATAAAATACAGAAAATTTAGATTTTAGAAAGCTATATGAAAAGGATTGTTTAATTAAGCAATCCTTTTCCTCATTTTGACTTAATATAAAGGTATTGATTTATAAAATAAATTATAAAAATAGGGATATTTTTTTAACAATTGTTAAGATTTTTTAATATATATAGTATACTTATAGAAGGCAGAAAAAATGTTTTTTTATAGATAAGGGGGTAAAACAATGAAACTCTTAACTTTTAAGGGAGGGATACATCCTCCATATAGAAAAGAGTACTCTAACACAAAGGCACTTGAAAAAGCTCAAGCTCCAAAGATAGTTTACATTCCTCTTCAGCAACATATAGGGGCACCAGCTAAACCTATCGTTGAAGTTGGTGATGAAGTAAAGTTTGGGCAAAAAATAGGTGAGCAACAAGGTTTCGTTTCATGTAACGTTCACTCTTCAGTATCAGGAAAAGTTATTGCTATTGAACAACATGAAGTACCAGGTGGTTCAGCTCAATGTGTAGTTATCGAAAACGACTTTAAGGAAGAATTACATGAAAGTGTTCAACCAAAAGGTCAGTTAGAGGATTTGAGTAAAGAAGATATAGTAGGTATTATAAAAGAGGCAGGAATAGTAGGTATGGGTGGAGCTACATTCCCTAACCATGTAAAAGTATCTCCTCCACCAGATAGTAAAGCAGAAGTAGTTATATTAAATGGAGCAGAGTGTGAACCATATTTAACTGCAGACCACAGATTAATGCTTGAAAATCCAGAAGATGTTGTGTTTGGTTTAAGAGCGCTAATGAAGGTATTAGATGTTAAAAAAGGATTTATAGGAATTGAAACAAATAAACCAGATGCTATAGAAGCAATCCAAAATGTAGCTAAAGATTATAGTGAAATCGAAGTTGTTGGTCTTCAAGTGAAATATCCACAAGGAGCAGAAAAACAACTTATTTATGCGTGTACAGGTAAAGAAGTTCCATCTGGTGGATTACCAATAGCAGCAGGGGCAGTTGTTGACAACGTTGCCACAGCAGCTCAAATAGCTAAATCTATTAAAACAGGTATGCCTTTGGTAGAAAGAATTACTACAATAACAGGTAGTTGTATCAAAGAACCTAAAAACCTAATAACAAAAGTTGGGACATTGGTTTCAGAAATAATAGAACAATGTGGTGGATTTAAAGACGATAAGAAGGTTGGTAAAGTTATAATGGGTGGACCTATGATGGGGATAGCTCAATATACTACTGAAATAGCAACTAATAAAGGTTCTTCAGGAATTTTATGTTTGGATGAGGAAGAATCACGTACTCCAGATATTCAAAACTGTTTAAGATGTGGAAGATGTACAGATGTATGTCCATCATTCTTACAACCACTTTATATAAGTGCATATTCTTTAAAAGATGATTATGACACAGCTGAATATCATAGAGCAATGGATTGTATAGAATGTGGGTCTTGTTCATTTATTTGTCCAGCAAGAAGACCATTACTTCAATCTATAAGATCAGCAAAGAGAGAAATAGGAGCAAAGAGAAGAAAGCAAGCTGCTCAGAAATAAAGAAAGTTAAGGGGGAAAAACGATGGAAAATAAGTTGATAGTATCATCTTCTCCTCATGTGAGAAGTAATGAAGATACTTCATATATAATGAAACAAGTTATTATAGCACTCCTTCCAGCAGCAGTAGCAGGAGTATACTTCTTTAGACTTAATGCTTTGAGTGCTATGTTTTTTTGTATACTTGGTACAGTAGGTACTGAATTTTTATATCAAAAATTTATGAAGCAAAAAAGTACTATAGGAGATTTTTCAGCTGTTGTAACAGGATTATTATTGGCATTTAACGTACCTGCATCACTTCCTTGGTGGATGTGTCTAGTAGGAGGAATATTTGCAATATTAGTAGTTAAAATGGTATTTGGTGGAATTGGATGTAACTTTGTCAATCCAGCACTTGCTGCAAGAGCATTTTTATTAGCATCATTCCCAGTTGCAATGACTGCTTGGACTCAACCAGGTGTTAACTGGATAGGTAAAAACTTAGATGCAGTTAGTACAGCAACTCCATTGAGCTTTTTGAAAAATGGAGCAGCAGGATTAGCAGACCTTTCTAGCAATGGAATTAGTCTCGCTGATATGATGATTGGTAATATTGGTGGATGTATAGGTGAAACATCAGCAATATTATTATTATTAGGTGGAGTATACCTAATGTATAAAGGCATAATAAATTATGTTATACCAGTATTTTACATAGCAACTGTATTTATATTAACATTCCTTTTAGGTGGATTTAATATAAATTTCGCAATATATCAATTGTTTGCTGGAGGTCTTATGTTAGGTGGATTCTTCATGCTTACGGATTATACAACTTCGCCTATGACTAAGAAAGGTCAAATAATATACGCTGTATTAGCTGGTCTTATAACAACTGTTATAAGAATGTATGGTGGATATCCAGAAGGTGTATCTTACTCAATACTACTAGTAAACTGTCTTGCTCCACTTATAGATAAGTTTGTTAGAAATAGAGTGTTTGGGGAGGTGGCTAAATAATGAATAGTATTGTAAGACTAGGTGGAACTTTACTTGCTATAAGTGCTATAGCCGCATTAGCACTTGGAGCTACAAATCAAGTTACAGCTCCAGTAATAGAACAAAGAAATATACAAGCAAATAATGAACTTAGAAAGGCAGTACTTCCAGAAGCAAAAGAGTTCAAAGAAATGAAAGAAAGTACTTATAAAAACCTTGGAGATGGACTTATAGCTGAGGTATATGAAGGTCTTGATGGTTCTGAAGTAGTGGGATATACTTTAAAAGCTAAACCAAGTGGTTATGGTGGAGAAATTGAAGTTATGGTAGGTATATCATCTGAAGGTCAAGTTACAGGTGTTGATATTGGGAATATGACAGAGACAGCAGGACTTGGAGCAAAAGCTAAAGATGATGCGTTTAAAGGTCAATACAAAGGAAAAACTGCTGAACCTCTTGAAGTAGCAAAAGGTAGTACAACAGCAGACAATCAAATACTAGCAATATCAGGTGCAACTATTACGTCTACAGCAGTTACTACAGGAGTAAATGCGGCTATAGATGTTTTCAATAGTGCTCTTAATAAATAAGGAGGGTTAATTATGAATTTAGCTAAAGTATTTAAAAATGGGCTAATAGATGAGAACCCAACATTTGTGCAAGTTATAGGTATGTGTCCAACACTAGCCGTTACAACTTCAGCAATAAATGGAATCGGTATGGGTCTTTCAACAGCAGCAGTTTTAATATGTGCAAATTTAGTTATATCATTACTAAGAAAAATCACACCAGATAAGATAAGAATACCTATATTTGTAGTAATTATAGCTACATTTGTTACAATAGTAGGAATGGTTTTAAAAGCATATGTTCCTGCTCTTGATAAGGCTCTTGGTATATATATACCATTAATAGTTGTTAACTGTTTAATACTAGCTCGTGCAGAAAGTTTTGCTTTTAAAACTGGTCCACTAGCTTCAATTGTTGATGGTGTGGGTCAAGGTCTAGGATTTACTGTTGCTCTTACAATAATAGGTGCAGTAAGAGAATTACTTGGAAATGGTAGTTTATTTGGATTGACTCTATTTGGAGCATCTTTCCAACCAGTATTAATATTTATATTACCACCAGGTGCATTCTTAACATTAGGATTCTTATTTGCAGGATTTAATAAATTAAGAAGTAAAAAAGCGTAGTGGAGGTGTAATAAATGAATTTAATACTTTTATTTTTAAGTATCGTTCTTGTTAATAACGTTATAACATCTCAGTTCTTAGGTATATGTCCTTTCTTAGGAGTTTCTAAGAAAGTTGATACAGCAGTTGGGATGGGAGTTGCAGTTACATTCGTTTTAACTTTAGCTTCAATTATAACTTATTTTATACAGATTTTATTAGTGAAAACTGGAACTGAATTTTTACAAACAATAGCTTTCATATTAGTTATAGCTTCTATAGTTCAGTTCGTTGAAATGGTAATTCAAAAGATGAGTCCATCTTTATATCAAGCATTAGGAGTTTATTTACCTCTTATAACTACAAACTGTGCAGTTCTTGGTATAGCTCTAGTTAATGTTCAAAAAAGTTATAACTTAGTAGAAACAATAATAAACGGATTTGGAGCTGGAGCTGGATTTACTTTAGCAATAGTAATATTCGCAGGTATAAGAGAAAGACTAGAATTAGCTGATATACCAGAAGCGTTTAAAGGTTTCCCTATAACACTTATATCAGCAAGTTTAATGTCAATAGCTTTCTTAGGATTTACAGGACTTATAAAGCTATAAAAAAGAGGGGTGAAAATAGTGATACTTACAGCTGTATTAGTTTTAGGAGTTATGGGCTTAATCTTCGGGATAGTGCTAGATTTCGCATCTAAAAAGTTTGCTGTAGAAGTAGACGAGAGAGTGGAAGCTATACTAGGAGTACTTCCAGGAGCTAACTGTGGTGGTTGTGGATTTCCAGGTTGTGGAGGTCTTGCAAGTGCAATAGTTGAAGGAAAAGCACCAGTTAATGGCTGCCCTGTAGGTGGAGCAGATGTTGGTGCAAAAGTAGGAGAAATAATGGGAGTAAGTGCTGAAGCAGGTGAAAAACAAGTAGCAAAAGTTATTTGTAAAGGAACTTGCTCAAGTGCAAAAGATAAATATGAGTACGAAGGAATATCAGATTGTAGAGCAGCAAATGTTTTAAATTCAGGAGCTAAAATGTGTAAATTTGGATGCTTAGGTCTTGGAACATGTAAGGCTGCTTGTAAATTTGATGCTATCTCTATAGTTGATGGAGTAGCAGTAATAGATGAAGAGAAATGTGTAAATTGTGGAAAATGTAAAGAAGTTTGCCCTAAGGGTATAATAATCACAAAGCCAGAAAGCCAAGAAGTAGTTGTAGAATGTAACAGCAAGGAATTTGGTAAAGCTGTTAAGGAAAAATGTACTGCTGGATGTATTGGTTGTGGAATGTGTGTGAAAGCTTGTAAATTTGATGCTATAGTATTTGAAAATAAAATAGCTAAGATAGACCCTAGCAAGTGTGTAGGCTGTATGGAATGTGTAGCAAAATGCCCTACAAAAGTAATATCAGGTGATATAACTAAGAAAAAGAAAGTTACTATTGACCAAGAACTTTGCGTTGGATGTACAGTATGCAAAAAACAATGTAAGTTTGATGCAATAGAAGGAGAATTAAAAGAAAAACATAAGGTAGATGCTGATAAATGTGTAGGATGCCATTTATGTATGGAAAAATGTCCAAAGAAAGCTATTAAAATTTTGTAATATGGACAAAATAAGGATATGGAATAATTTCCATATCTCTAATGAGTACATAAAACAGAGGTATGGAATAATTTCCATACCTCTATTTTATGTATATTTATTCTATTGGTAATAAATATAACAATAGTGTAACAAAAAAGGTTCGACATTTCTGTTGAATTTTTTACAATATAGTGATAGACTAAATAGGTACAAATTACGTACAAACGAGGTGAATAAATGAATATAATCTTGGCATCAGCCTCTCCAAGAAGGAAAGAAATTCTAGAGAATACAAATGTAATATTTGATATAATTAAAAGTGAAATTGATGAGATTATATTGGAAGGCGAAGCACCAAAACATTTAGTTATGAGATTGGCTTTTGAAAAAAGCATGTCTGTAGCATCTGAACATAATGAAGATGTTGTTATTGGAGCTGATACAGTTGTTGTTTTAGACAATGCTATTTTAGGAAAACCTAAAGATGAGTCTTGTGCAAGAGATATGCTAAAAAGACTATCTGGAAGAGAGCATCAAGTCATAACAGGTATTAGCTTAATAAACTTGTGCGAAGATAAGAAAGTAATTGATTATGTAATCAGCAATGTGAAATTTAAAACGTTATCAGAACAGGATATTGAGGATTATCTGAGAACTAAAGAGTCATTTGACAAAGCAGGAGCTTATGGCATACAAGGCTATGGGGCTTTGCTAGTTGAAGAAATTAAAGGAGACTATTTTAATATAGTTGGTCTTCCGATTTCAAAGTTAGGTGACTTATTAAAAAAACATTTTAATATAAATCTTTTTTACGGAGTGTGATTTATCTGAAAAGGTCATTTAATTCAACCATTAAGGTAAAAGAAATGGCACCAGAGGAAAGACCCAGAGAAAAGATGCTTGCTGAAGGAGTAAAGAGCTTATCAAATACTGAATTGTTGGCTATACTTTTAAGAACTGGCAATAAAAACAAAAATGCTATTGAGTTAGCCAACTATATAATAAATAGAGATATTCAGGGTATTAGACATTTAGAAGATATGACAATAGAGGAGCTGTGTAATATAGATGGAATTGGGTTATCAAAATCAACTCAAATTAAAGCAGCTTTAGAACTAGGCTCTAGAATAGCCAGTTTTAAACCTATGAAGTATAAAATAAAAAATCCTTGGGATATACATAAATATTATATGGACAGCCTGAGGTATTTAAAAAAAGAGGTTTTTAAAGCGGTTCTTTTAAACACAAAAAATGAGATAATATCTGATGTAGATATATCTGTAGGGACTTTAAGTTCGTCATTAGTCCATCCTAGAGAGGTTTTTAAAGAAGCTATAAGGAGAAGTGCAAGTAAAATAATAGTAATGCATAATCACCCTTCAGGAAGTGTGGAACCATCAAGCGAAGATAAGAATATCACATCAAGACTTGTTAAATGTGGAGAAATAATTGGAATAGAAATAATTGACCATATAATTATTGGAGATGGATTATACTTTAGCTTTAAAGAAAATATGATAATTTGACTTTATATGTGATAAAATAGTAGGAGAATGTTTTTAACATGATTCTTAATAGTAGGAAGGAGTAAAATCATGGCTAAGGAAAAAAAGAAAGAGAAAAAAGGTTTTTTTAGTTTTAATAAGATGACAAAGGATATGGGAATAGATTTAGGGACTGCAAATACATTAGTTTACATAAAAGGACAAGGTATTGTTGTTAGAGAACCATCAGTTGTCGCAATAAGAGATGACAGTAAGGAAGTTTTAGCAGTAGGTGAAGAAGCTAAAAAAATGATAGGTAGAACACCAGGAAATATAGTAGCTATAAGACCAATGAAAGATGGTGTAATAGCAGATTTTGATATAACTCAATCAATGATTAGTTATTTCATACAAAAAGCAGCTGACAAAAAAGGTGTTGTAAGTCCAAGAATAGCTATATGTGTTCCTTTTGGAGTTACAGAAGTAGAAAAGAGAGCTATAGAAGAAGCTGCAAGACAAGCAGGAGCTAAAGATGCATTCCTTATAGAAGAGCCAATGGCAGCAGCTATAGGAGCAGGATTAAAAGTTGAAGAACCAGAAGGTAATATGGTAGTTGATATTGGTGGAGGTACTTCAGAAATAGCTGTAATATCTTTAGGAGGAATCGTTACTGCTAAATCTATAAGAATTGGTGGAGACGAGTTTGATGAGTCTATAGTTGCCTATGTAAAAAAAGAATACAATCTTATGATAGGTGAGAGAACTGCTGAAAATGTTAAGATTAACATAGGTTCTACATTTAAAGATGATGAAGAAATAAACATGCAAATAAGAGGTAGAGATTTAATTTCAGGGCTACCTAAGACAATAGAAATCTGTTCTACAGAAGTTAGAGAAGCTTTAAAAGAACCTGTAAGTTCAATAGTAGATGCTATAAAATCTACACTAGAAAAAACTCCACCAGAATTAGCATCAGATATAATGGAAAACGGAATAATGCTAACAGGAGGAGGAGCTTTGCTTAGAGGTCTTGATAAACTTATCACACAAGAAACTGGAATGTCTGTGCAAATAGCAGAAACACCTCTTGATTGTGTTGCACTTGGAACAGGAAAATCTGTTGAAGACCAAGAAATCTTTGAAAAAGTATTAATGATGAATGCTAAAAATTAGAAGTTGGTGATGGCCTTGAGATTTGACAAGAATAAAAATGAGAAAAAAAGGATTAATGTTAAAGTGATAGCAACGGGCGTAGTTGCTATCACTTTAATTGGAATTGTGGGTATATCAATTGGTAAGTTTTCTAGTGGTAGCCCTGTAAATTTAGGAGTAGCATCAGATGCTATTACAAGTGTAGGAAAAGGAATAAATGATGGATTTTCTTTTATCAAAAATGGATTTAAAGACATATCAAATTTCAAAGAAAATTCTAAAAAGGTAAAAAATTTAGAAGCAGAAAATGAAAAACTTAAAAAGAATATGATAGCTTTAAATGCCAAATTAGATAAAACAGAATCATTAGAAGAATTAAAAAAGACACTTAACTTTGTAGAGGAAAAATATAAAGCAACAAGTATTTCTACAAGTGTTGTCAGTAAAAATGATGGAAACTGGTATGAGAGTTTTGTCATAGGTGCAGGAAAAAATTCAGGTGTAAAAAAAGAAAGTATAGTTATGAATGGTAGTGGATTAGTCGGTGTAGTTTATGAAGTTTCAAATAATTATAGCAAGGCAATTTCACTATTGGATTCTAAGGCATCTGTAAGTTTTAAACTAGCAAAGGATGCTAATGCCAAAGGAACAATTACTCAAAATACTACTTTAGATAATAAAGATAGTTATAATAGTAAAGGATATTTACAAGGTTATATGTTTGACTCATCATACAATGTGATTCAAGGAGACATAATAACAACATCAGGTCTTGGATTCTTCCCAGAGGGGATACCAATCGGTGAAGTTGAAAAAGTAGTTGATGATAAAGATAAGTCACTAAAATATGTAGTTGTAAAACCTTATGTTGATTTTAAGAATATAGATGACGTTGTAGTCATAGAACCAAGAAATATAGGATAAAGGGGATAAAAACAATGAAAAAAGTTTTACTTTGTCTGTTGGGGATTGTGCTTATGACTATAGAAAATAGTATAACAAATTATATAGATATTTTTGGCATAAGCTTTAATCTAGTTCTTATATATGTGACTATAATCTCTCTTTATTTAGATGAACTAGAGGGTGGAATTATAGCGGCTATAATAGGGCTTATTAAAGACATAACCGTTGGTGGAATTTTTGGTGTAAATGCGTTAGTTTTGTTTGTTATTGCATATGCAATTGGACACATGAGAGACCAGCTATATAAAGGTAGCTATATTATTACTTTCGTTTTGATTTTTATAGGAAGTTTAATTGATTCAATTGTCAATATAGGTACATCTAGTATAATCTATCAAAGCTATAGCATATCAACACTTTTTATAAAAGGTCTACTAGTAGCACCAATAGTGAATAGTTTAATTGGTTTAGTAATATATCGCTTATCTAAAAGAGCAGTTTTAAAACTTAAAGAAGATTAGTTGGTGAGTTCATGGAAGAAAATAAACAAGTTGATAGACTAAAAATAATTAAAATAGTCATAAGTGTGGTGTTTTTAGCTATTTTAGTAAAAATAATCTACATGACTACATTTAAATATGAATTTTACAATGAGTTAGCTGAAAATAAAACATATAAGAAGTTGGCAATAGAAGCTCCAAGAGGAGAAATAAAAGATAGATATGGAAGATTGTTAGCAGGAAATAAAAACTTATTTACTGTTCAGGTTTCAGGTAACGATATTAATAAAAAAGATGCAAATAAGCGTTCAAGAGCAAATGAAATATCATTAAAGCTTATAAATTTGCTTGAAAAAAATGGTGAAGAATATGTAGATGAGTTTCCGATATACGTAGAGAATGGAAAATACTATTATACATATGACAGAGATATTAGAGAGTATAAATCAGAAAATGGTATTCCAAACGATTATAATGCTAAAGAAAGTTTTTATTACTTAGTAGATAAACTTATATCAGCTGGAATATTGTCTCAAGAAGATAAAAGATTGGATGCAACAAAATTACAGGCAAAACTGAATGAAAATGGATATTATCCACCTATTTTAGTTAGTAAATGGATGTTTACAGCAGAAAGAGATAAGAGAGATTGGCTGGCTAGTTATAAGATAAAAGAGACCAAGCTAAATGCTAAAGAAGCGTTTGAAAAAGTAAGAAATAGTGAGGCATTAGATATTGATAAAAGCCTAAGCGATGAAGATGCTAGAAAAATAATGGTTGTAAGAGATTTGATAAAATCAAAAGGATATTCTCAGTATAATCCAGTAACCATTGCAAAAGATGTAGGAGAAACTACAATTGCACAAATTGAAGAGCGTGCTATGGACCTTGTTGGTGTTTCAATAGCAGTCGAACCAGTAAGATATTATCCTAATGGAACTTTAGGTTCACATATGCTAGGATATGTAGGAAAAATGCCATCAACTCAAATAGAATCATATCTTCAAAAAGGTTATAAAACTGGAGATATGGTAGGTCTTGCAGGAGTAGAGAAAAGTAATGAAAGCAGGCTAAGAGGAACTGATGGTTATAAAATGGTTAAGGTTGATGCATTAGGAAGAATCAGTAAAGAAATTGAATCTAAAAAGCCTAAATCAGGAGATACTGTATATCTTACTTTGGACAAAGATTTGCAAGAAGTCTCAGATAATGCATTAAAACAGATAATAGAAGTTGCTTCTAAAGGTGGTACTTTTAAAAGTAAATTTGGTGATAAACCAATTAGTGCATATGCAGGAAAAGCACAATCAGCAGCCCTTATAGCTATTGATGTAAAAAATGGAGAAGTACTAGCTTCTTCAAGCTATCCTAATTATGACCCAAATAAATTTGCAAAAGGTATTTCTACAGAAGATTATAAAGCACTTCAGCCAAAGAATCCAAATGACTTACTAGCAGGAAGTCCACTTTTAAACTTGGTTACACAAGGGGAATTCCAGCCAGGTTCTTCATTTAAGATGGTAACCTCAATGGCAGCTTTAGAAAATGGCTTAAATCCAAACTTTACAATAAATGACCCTGGTGTTATCATGCTAGGTAAAAAATCTTTTGGTGACTATGTATGGAACCATGGTAGAGGAAATCATGGTATGACAAACTTGTATAAAGCAATACAAGAGTCTTGTAATATATATATGGCAACTATTGGTACAGGTAAAACATGGCCAGATGGAAAAAGCATTGGTATAGACATGAATGCCAATAAAATTCTTGAATATGCAAAATTATTTGGACTTGACCAAAATACTGGACTTCAAGATGAAGTAGAAGAAAGAGCAGGTAAGGTACCTAGCACAGAGGATAAGCTTAAATCAACACAAGCTCTGTTAAAGTCAAATTTAGAAAGAGAAATGGCAAATGATTTTGTTGATATAACTAGAGATAAAAATCCTAAAGAATATGAAAAAAGAATCAATGAGATTGTAAGCTGGGCAGCAGAAAAGAAAACTCCTGGTAGAGTAGAAACAATGAATAGACTAAAAAAATTGGATGTTAAAGAAGATAGAATTGAAGAAGTAGCAGATTTAGCAGTATTTAGTTATTTTAACTTTGCAAAATGGAGTACTGCAGATACATTCAACTTAGCTATAGGACAAGGTGAGAATGCCTATACACCAGCTCAGATATCAAGATATGTGGCTGCCATAGCAAATGGAGGTAACTTAGTAGAATTATCTGTAGTTGATAGAGCTGTTTCAAGTGATTATTCATCAGTGAAAATCAATGACCAGAAGAAGGTAGAAAAAATACCTTTTAAAAATCCTGATAACTTAAAAGAATTAACAAAAGGTATGAAATTGGTTGCAAGACAAGGTACAGCAAAGAGTGCTTTTGCTGATTTCCCAATAGATGTAGCGGCAAAGACTGGTACAGCTGAGAAAAGTGGGAAAATACCTACAGATAACGAATATGAATATTTAAAAAGTCATATGTCATCTTATAATGTTAATCTAGATGATGCAGTTAAACTAGCAAATAGAATGAAAGCAGAAAAAGAAAAAGAACTTTCATTAGCTAAAGAAAAGGAAGTAAAAAAGAAATTAGAAAATAAAGATTTAAAGGACGAAGAAAGAAAGAAATTAGAAGAAGAATTAGAGGATGGAATAAAAGTTAGATTAGAAGATACTGATAAAGTAAATTCTTCATATTTAAGAAAAGCTATAAAAGAATTAAATCCAAAAATAACAGATGACGAGATAGATAAATTTAAACAAGATTATGGTTCTTTTACATGGACTGTTGCTTTTGCTCCAGCAGATGACCCAGAAATAGCTGTTGTATGTGTAATTCCTCAAGGTGATTCAAGTGTATTCTCACTTTTACCAACTAGAGAAGTTATTGGAACATATATGGGGTTAGAACCAACTAATAGTAAAAAAGACAACAATACGAATGATGTTAACAATTCTTCTGACGAAAATATAAATTTCGAGTCACAAATTAACAGATAGCTTAATCCACGTATAAACTTTAGCTTTATATATAAAAAATAAAAGGATTTAAAGCGTATTTGAAGAATATAAATGATATATCACTCTGGAGGTTGTTATGTCTTTAAGAGAAATTTGTAGTCAAGAACTAGTAGAGTTCAAGGGTAATAAAAGAGGGATAATAGTAAATATAAAAAAAGAAGCTCCATTTGAGGAAATACAGGAAAAAATAATAAACAAATTGGAAGCGTATGTTGGTTTTTTTAATGGGGCTAAAATTAGTAAAATTAATAGTGATTATTTAACTGACATGGAGATTTTAGAATTAAAAGAAGGAATTACTTCTAGATTTGATGTGGAATTTGTTGAAGATCACAAAATTGAAGAAAATAGTAATTTTCCAACAAAATATGTCAATACCCTAAGATCTGGAGAAAATATTGAATTTGAAGGTGATGTAGTAATATTAAATGATATGAAACCTGGTTCAAAAGTCCTTTCAAAATCAAATACAGTTGTTATGGGAGATATAAATGCTGGTGCTAAAGTTGTAGCAGGTGGTAATGTTTTTGTAATGGGTAAAATAGAAGGCTTTGTGCATGCAGGTGCAGAAGGTAATGAATTTGCATATGTTGTTGCTGGAAATCTTAATCCTAAAATATTACAAATAGCAGAGAATATTGCAGAAGCTCCAGATGATGAAGGAAATTATGAAATTGAATCAGAAATTAGCCCAGAAATAGCCTTTGTGAGTAATGGAAGAATTGTAATCGAAAGCTATTTGTCAAAATTAGACAAATAGAAAGAAAAATAGGGGGTAGTATTATGAGCGAAGTTATAGTTATAACATCTGGTAAAGGTGGAGTTGGAAAAACTACTACCGCAGCAAACTTAGGAACTGCGCTAAGCCTAGAAAATAAAAAAACAGTAGTTGTAGATGCAGATATCGGACTTAGAAACTTAGATGTAGTAATGGGTCTTGAAAATCGAATAGTTTATGACATAGTAGATGTAGTTGAAGGAACTTGTAGGCTTAAGCAAGCTCTAATAAAAGACAAAAGATTTGATAATCTATATTTATTACCAGCAGCACAGACTAGAGATAAAAATGCTGTCTCAGTTGAACAAATGGTTGACCTATGTGAGAAACTGAAAGAATCTTTCGAGTATATAATAATAGACTGCCCAGCAGGTATTGAGCAAGGATTTAAAAATGCAATAGCTGGAGCAGATAGAGCTATTGTAGTTACAAATCCAGAAATATCAGCAGTAAGAGATGCTGATAGAATCATAGGTCTATTAGAAGCAAATGAAATAAAAGAGATAAGATTAGTTATAAATAGAATTAGAAATGATATGGTTAAACGTGGAGACATGATGGACAAACAAGATATAATAGAAATATTAGCAATTGATTTGTTAGGTCTTGTCCCTGATGATGAAAGTATAATTATATCAACAAATAAAGGTGAACCAGCTATACTTGACTCAAAGTCACTTGCTGGTCAAGCATACAAGAATATCGCAAAAAGGATACTAAATGAAGAAGTTCCTCTACTTGAACTAGAAGTTGAAGATGGATTCTTTGGTAGACTTAAAAAAATGTTTAGCATGGCTAAGTAGCAAAGGAGGATACATCTGTGTTAGATTTATTTAGAGTTTTTTCTAACGATGCTAAAACTAGTAAATCTGTTGCTAAAGAGAGGTTAAAATTAGTTTTAGTTCATGATAGAGTAGATTGTTCACCACAACTTTTAGAGATGATAAAAACAGACATTTTAAAAGTAATAGCCAATTATGCAGAGATAGAAGATGATGGCCTTGAAATAAAAATGTCTAAATGCAGAGGTGAGCATGATGACAAACCTGTATCTGCATTAGTTGCTAATATACCATTAAAGAATATAAAAGATAGATGTATGTAATTAGTGCTTAAAAGGGGGATATCCTTATTGGTATATGCCCCTTTTATTTAATTATGTGTTTAAAGATAGAAAGACGGTGATTCTTTGAAAAAAATCAATATTAATTATAAGTCGACAATTAAGTTGATAAAACAGTTAGACTGGAAACTTATAGTTACAGTATTAGCTATCTTTATTTTTGGACTTGTTATACTTAGTAGTGCAACACATGCTAATTCGACAGGTTCATATAATCAATTAATTAAGCAAGGATTAGCTTTTGTACTTGGTATAGGGATGATTATAGTCATATTATTTTTTGATTATAATCTTCTAGGTAGGTATTACAAAGTGCTTTATATAATAAGTCTTGTTTTGTTAGCCATCGTTTTATTACCTGGAATTGGGACAGAAAAAGGTGGCGCTAGGTCGTGGATTAATTTAGGTCCACTTGATTTGCAAACATCTGAAATAGTCAAATTAACATTTGTACTTAGTTATGCAAAGATACTTGAAACTAAGAAGGACAAATTAAATACATTGAAAGAAGTTATACCTGTTGTGGTTTATGCTATTCCATTTATTGGATTATTACTTGCACAGCCAGATTTAGGAACAGGAATTGTATTTTGTTGTATGATATTTGCAATGCTATTTACAGCAGGTCTTAGTTCAAAATTGATAAAAAGAGGAATAATCATACTGTTGGTATCTATGCCACTGATGTATTTAATGATGGCAGACCATCAGAAGATAAGAATAGAAGCATTCTTAAATCCAGAAGATGTAACACTGAAAGGAAATTATCAGGTTATGCAATCTCTTATTGCGATAGGCTCTGGTGGTGTAACTGGTAAGGGGCTATATAATGGAAGTCAAAACCAAGAGGATTTTTTACCTGTACAAGATAGTGACTTCATATTCGCTGTTGTAGGTGAAGAACTTGGTGTAATAGGAATGTCAGTGTTGATAATCTTATTTGCAATATTCTTATTGAGGCTTTTAGTAATTGCAAGAGATGCCAAAGATTTTTATGGAACCCTCATCGTGGTTGGTGTCATGGGGATGTTTGGCTATCAGATAATCCAAAATATAGGTATGACCGTCGCATTAATTCCAGTAACGGGAGTAACATTACCTTTTGTAAGTTATGGAGGTAGTTCTTTATTAACATCCTTAGCAAATTTAGGGTTAGTACTAAATGTGTGTATGAGAAGAAAGAAAATAAATTTCTAGATTTGATACTTGTAAACATAAATTGAGGAGATTGAGTATATGAATATAGCATTAGTAGCGCATGACCAAATGAAAAATACTATGGTCGGATTCTGTATAGGTTATGAATCAATTTTAAAAAAGTATGGACTGTATGCAACTGGAACTACAGGAAAAAGAATAATGGATGAAACTGACTTAAATATAAATAGGTTAGCATCTGGTCCTTTAGGTGGAGACCAACAAATAGGTTCTTTAATAGTAACACAAGATATAGATTTAGTTATTTTTTTAAGAGACCCATTGACATCTCAGGCTCATGAAACGGATATACAAGCATTGATAAGACTTTGTGATGTTTATCATGTTCCAATAGCTACAAATCTAGCTTCTGCAGAAATATTTATAAAAGCTCTTGATAGAGGAGAACTATCATGGAGAGAAGTTAGAAAAAATAAAAGTCAACGTGTTTAAAAAAATAAATTGTATAATTGTATATGAAATAAGGAGATGTTTCAAAATAAAACTTTGAATCATCTCCTTATTTAAATTAAATAATTTTATTTGTTATTAATGACTATTTAACTAATTTTGCAAATTCTGCACCAAATGCCATACAGTCTTTTAATGTTTCTTCACTAGGGAAGAATTTTTTCTTAAGAGATTCTACAGGCATTTTAAATGACATAGCTTTAAGTAAAGTCTCAGCCATAGTTATACCTTCACCACTCCAACCGAATGAACCAAACACTCCTGCTATCTTACCTTGGTTAGCCATTGGGTCTATAACAGAGAATAAATCCCACATAGGTTTAACCATAGTTTTGTTTATAGTTGGAGAACCTAATAGTATTACCTTTGATACTACTAGTGTATCATGCATTTCTGTTAATGTCATATCTTCCAAATCATATAATTCAGCTTTTGCACCTTCTGCATCAAGACCTTCTTTTATCTTTTTAGCCATCTCTAAAGTATTGCTGTAAGCTGATAAGTAGAATATAGAAACTTGATTTTGATTTGTTGTATTAATAGCTTCTGTAGACCATTCAACATATCTTTTAACGGCAGCCATTGGGTCTTTAGTAAGCATTGGACCATGAGAAGTTAATATAGTATCAAATTCTATGTTCATTCCTACAACCTTATCTACAGCGCTTAAAACATGCTTAGCAAATGGTTTAACTATGCAGTCATAATAGTGTTTAGCTGATTTTAGATAATCTTCACTGTTTACTATATCTGCATCAACACTTGCAAAGTGACAACCAAATGCATCACAAGTTAAAAGAGTCTTGTCCTCTTCAATGTAAGTAAACATTGTATCAACCCAATGTAAGAATGGAGCAGTTATAAATTTAAGATTTCTTTTACCAATATTTAGAACTTCACCATCTTTTATTACATGACAATTAAAAGGTCTATTTATTTGACCATCTAAGTATAGTTTAGCAGCTTTAGTACAATAAACTTCTATATTAGGATTTAAATCTAATAAGTACTTTAAACTACCAGCATGGTCTGGTTCTGTATGATGAATTACAACATAGTCAATTTTAGCTATATCAGTAACTTCTGATAGATTGCTTAAAAATTCATCTTTAAAATTTGCCTTTACTGTGTCAAATAAAACCGTTTTTTCGTCCTTGATTAAATAAGAATTGTAAGTTGTCCCAAACTCAGTTTCCATTATTATGTCGAATACTTTTAAACCTTCATCTACTACGCCAGTAAAGTAGATATCTTTTTTTACTTCAAAAACTTTACTCATTTTTAACCCTCCTAAAATTTATCATTATACAAGTAACATACCCCATTTTGGGGTCAATGAAACAAAAGATGTCATTATAAGTTATCTAAAACAATAGTTCTATGTTTATAATATATCATATTTTGTAAAAAAATTGTAATTCAATAAAAATTTAATGTAAAATATACTCAAATATTTTTAGTTATTCTATTTTGTGAATAATATAGGTTTTAAATTCAATATTTTAGTTATATTTTTGATAGAAAATATTTTATCGTGTATAATATTACTTATAAATAAGAATAAAAATAAAGAGCTTGTTTGGAGGAATTTGGATAAATGAATAAAGTAGACTTGAAAAAAATCTTAAAAAAAGTAGAAAAGCCTGCTAGATATCTTGGAAATGAAATAAATTCAATTCATAAAGATACTAGTAATAGTGAATTGATAAGATACGCACACTGCTTTCCAGATTTATATGAAGTTGGTATGAGTCACTTAGGAAGTCATATATTATACGATGTAATAAACAAAGATGAAGACGTATTTTGTGAGAGGGTATATTCTCCTGCTGTTGACATGGAAAATATAATGAGAGAAAAAAACATACCATTATTTGCATTAGAGTCAAGAGAGCCTATAACGAACTTTGATTTTGTTACTTTTACACTTCAATATGAACTTTCATATACTAATATCTTAAATATATTAGATTTAGCAAATATACCAATATTAAAAAAGGAAAGAAAACTGGAAGACCCATTTGTAATGGTTGGAGGCCCTTGTGCCTATAATTCTGAACCTTTAGCAGATTTTGTGGATATAGTAATATTAGGTGAAGGTGAAGAGGTCAATTTAGAAGTAGTAAATGAGTATAAAGAATGGAAGAAAAATAAAACAACTAGAGAAGATTTTTTATATAAAATATCAAGTATAGAAGGAGTCTACATACCAAGTTTTTACGATGTTAAATACAATGAAGATGGTACAGTTCAAAGTGTAACTCCTAATAGAGATGGTATTCCAAAGAATCCTACTAAGAGAATAATAAAAGATGTTGAAACTGTAGACTATCCAGAAAAACTAATAGTACCTTATATAGATACTGTTCATGATAGAATAGTGTTGGAATTATTCAGAGGATGTACAAGAGGATGTAGATTCTGTCAAGCAGGTATGATATATAGACCAATAAGAGAAAAAAGTGTTGAAAGACTTAAGGAGATATTAGATAAATTAGTTAAAAATACCGGATATGATGAAATATCATTATCATCACTTAGTACGAGTGATTATAGTAAGTTATCTGAGCTTACTGATTATTTGGTGGACGAGTATGCTTCTAATAATATAGGAATTTCACTTCCATCTCTTAGATTAGATAACTTCTCAATGGAAATTGCTGATAAAATACAACAAGTAAGAAAGTCTGGACTTACTTTTGCTCCAGAGGCAGGAACTCAAAGACTTAGAGATGTTATAAATAAAGGTGTTACAGAAGAAGATTTAGAAAATGCAACAGAAAGAGCTTTTGAGATGGGATGGAATAGTGTCAAACTATATTTTATGATTGGTTTACCAACTGAGACTTATGATGATTTAGATGGAATAGCTAAATTAGCATATAAGGTTATTGATATTTACAGAAAAGTAAATGGAGGTAAATTAAAGAGAAGCTTTAGTGTTACAGTAAGTACTTCTACTTTTGTACCAAAGCCATTTACACCTTTCCAATGGCATGGTCAAGATACTACAGAAGCAGTAGTTGAGAAGCAAAGACATTTAGTAAATAAATTAAGAAACAACAATATAAAATACAATTACCATGATTCAAAAACTAGCTTGATGGAAGCTGTAGTGGCTAGAGGAGATAGAAGAATAGGAGAAGTTATATATGATGCATTCAAACTAGGTGCAAAGTTTGATGGATGGGCAGAACACTTTAATTTAGACATATGGAAGGAAGCTATGGAAAAGAATAACCTTTCTATAGATTTCTATGCACATAGAAATAGAAATTATGAAGAGGTATTTCCTTGGGACCATATAGATGTAGGTGTCAATAAAAAATTCTTAATTAGAGAAGATGAGAATGCTAAAAAAGAAAAAATCACTTCTGATTGTAGACATAATTGTAATGGCTGTGGAATAAATATACATGATATAGGAAGGGGGCTTTGCTAATATGAGTAAAATAATAAGAGTAAAATTTAAAAAAGAAGGCGATATGATATATATATCACATCTTGACCTTCAGAGATTATTGCAAAGAGCATTTAGAAGGGCTGAAATAAACTTAGCACATTCTCAAGGATTTAATCCTCATCCTAAGATGAGTTATGGTAATGCTTTGGCTTTAGGTACGGAAAGTCAAGGAGAGTATGTAGATATTGAGATAGAGGAAGAAAATTTATCAGTAGAGGAGTTTTTAAGTAAAGTATCAGTTCAACTTCCAGATGGGATAGAATTTATAAAAGTAAAAGAAATTGATAGACAAACACCTTCTCTTTCTTCTGTTATAGATTATGGAGAATATCTGTTTAATATAGAATTGAAAAGACCTCTAACTAAAGAGTTTGTAAAAAGAAAAGTAATTGATTTTATGAATAATAAAGAGATAATTATAACAAAGAAGAATAAAAAAGGTAAAATGGTCGAAGTAGATATAAGACCTATGATAAGAACTTTTGATGTTTTAAATTTAGAAGATGAACATATTACTCTTACTGCTACTATAGCTACAGGTTCAAAGACTAATTTAAATACTAGTATACTTATTCCAAAAATATTAGAGATGTTTGAATTGAATATTGACCCATTAGATGTTGATATATTGAGAAGAGACTTATATGTATTAGAAGATGGGGAATTAGTGACTCCTATGTAGCTCGAGAGGTGAAGTTGTGAAAAAGATAGTTATCGAGTCCTTAGTAGGGTCTCAAAAAACAGCAGTACTTGAAGATGAAAGATTAGCAGAACTTTTTGTTGAAGATAGTTTAAATAAAAAGACTGTATCCAATATATATCGTGGAATTGTAAAAAAAGTTATACCAGGAATAGAAGCTTGTTTTGTAGATATTGGCTTTAAAAAGCTTGCTTATTTACAATTGAAAAAAGGAAGTACTATAAAATCTGGTCAAGATATTCTAGTTCAAGTAAATAAAGAAGAGATAGGTACTAAAGGTGCAAAATTAAACACTGAAATTAGTATTTCTGGAAGGTATATTGTCTATATACCTTCCAATGATAGAACTACAATATCAAATAAAATTACTGATGAAAAAGAAAGATTTAGATTAAAAAAAATTACTAAAGCAGTGAATAAAGAAAATTTAGGATTAATAATAAGAACTGAGGCTCAAGGTTGTACTCATGATGAAATAAAAAAAGATATAGAAGAATTAAAATTACAGTATGAGAATATTTTAAAAGAATATAAACTTGGTATAGGACCAAAAGTATTATATAAATCTTTAGACTTTGCAACCAAATATGTAAAGGATAATGTGAATGATGATATCGAATCCATAATTACTAACAGTTATGATAGATATTGTGAACTTAAGTCTATTTTAAAGGGAATAGACAATACTTATGTTGATAAACTGTGTCTTGAAGAAAATAGAGATGTATTTGATTTATATAGAATAGAATCTCAAATAGAGAAATTATTAAATAAAAAGGTATGGTTAAAGAGTGGAGGTTATCTAGTAATTGAAAAGACAGAAGCTCTTACTGTTATAGATGTAAATACAGGTAAGTTTGTTGGAACTGGCAAACTTGATGAGACTGTTTATAAAACTAATATTGAAGCTGCAAAGGAAATTGTAAGGCAGCTTAGAATTAGAGATATAGCTGGAATAATAATAATTGATTTTATAGATATGCACAAAAAGAAGCATCAAAACGAGGTTTTACACCTCTTAGAGGAAGAATTTAATAAAGATAAAAGAAAAGCTGAAGTGTTAGGTATGACGAAGCTTGGTTTAGTAGAAGTTGCAAGACGTAGAGAAAAAGAGTCTATTGATAAATATTATCTAATGTCCTGCCCATGTTGTGATGGTGCACAAACGATAAAATCTATACATCATATGGTAGATGGCATTGAAAAAGAAATTATGAGAATAAGCGAGCATACAGTTTATAAAAATATAATAATAGAGTTTAATGATTTTATTTTTAGACAAATAAAAGAATATTATATGGATATAATTGATAAAATTGGTGAAAAATATAATATAAAAATTTCTTTAACTGCAAATTGTACATTAAAACACAATAAAACCAATGTTATTTTCGATAAAATAGTTGACAATAAAATGTAAATATTTTATAATTAATAATTGTAATGCCGCACAGTAAAGGTCTAAATCTTCAAATGAAGTACCTTGTACTGGCGAGTTTGAGGCCGAGGAGGTGTATTTAATGTACGCTATAGTAAAGACTGGTGGGAAACAATATAAAGTTTCTGAAGGTGATGTGTTATTCGTTGAAAAATTAGAAGCTAACGCAGGTGATGTTGTTACTTTAAACGAAGTATTAGCTTGCTCTAAAGATGGAGAATTAAAATTAGGTTCTCCAGTAGTAGAAGGAGCATCTGTTCAAGCTAAAGTTGTTGAACAAGGTAAAGCTAAGAAAGTTATAGTTTTCAAGTATAAAGCAAAAAAAGATTACAGAAGAAAGCAAGGACATCGTCAATCATATACTAAGATAGTTGTAGAAAAAATAAACGCTTAGTAGTTGGTTAAGTTATGATAAAAGTAAAATATTATTATAATGATGATTTCTTGATACAAGGTTTTTGTTTAAAGGGACATGCTGATTTTGCTGAAATAGGCTATGATATAGTGTGTGCTGCAGTTACATCTAATGCTATTGCAGTTATAAATTCTTTAGACAAATTACAAAAGATTGAATTTGAGAAAGTAGTAGGAGAAGAAGGTCATATAGAATGTATAGTTAAAGATATACATATAAAAGATGCACAATTATTACTAAATCACTTTCAATTAGCGGTTGAAGAAATTAAACGGGAATACCCAAAAAATATAAAAATTTTAAAAAAGTAGGGGGTGACTCCATATGTTAAACATGAATTTACAATTATTAGCATCTAAAAAAGGGGTAGGTTCTTCTAAAAATGGTAGAGATTCTATATCTAAAAGATTAGGTGTTAAGAGATTCGATGGGCAATTAGTAACTGCTGGAAGTATAATAGTTAGACAAAGAGGAACTAAAATACATCCAGGAACTAATGTTGGAAAAGGTAGCGATGATACTTTATTTGCATTAGTTGATGGTACTGTTAAATTCGAAAGAAAAGACAAGAAGAGAAAAAAAGTTAGTATATATCCAGTAGCAATAGCTGAGTAATATACATAAAAGGAGTGTTGAGGCACTCCTTTTTCTTATAGTACTGATGAATTTATAATAGTGTTTTTGGTAATGCTAATTAAAAGTTTTTAATTAAGTAGGTGAAGAATTTGTTTATAGATAAGGCAAGAATATTTGTTAAGGCTGGAAATGGTGGAAATGGTTCGGTAGCATTTAGAAGAGAAAAATACGTTCCAGCTGGTGGACCAGATGGCGGAGATGGTGGTCGTGGAGCAAGCATCATATTTGAAGTTGATTTGGGTCTTAGAACGCTAATGGACTTTAAGTATCAAAAAAAATATCAAGCTCAAAATGGTGGGGACGGAAGCAAAGGTAAAAGAGCTGGTAAAAATGGAGAAAATTTAGTATTAAAAGTACCAGCAGGTACAGTAATAAGAGATGAGGCTACAGGTCTTATATTAGCAGATTTAAAGAAAGAAGGAGATACAGCTATAGTTGCAAAAGGTGGTATAGGTGGTAAGGGAAATCAACACTTTGCCAATGCAGTAAGACAAGCTCCAGCTTTTGCAAAGTCTGGTACAGATGGAGATGAAAGATGGGTAACTCTTGAACTTAAAATGATAGCAGATGTAGGTCTTTTAGGATTTCCTAATGTAGGTAAATCAACATTTCTATCTGTAGTAACTAAGGCCAAACCAAAAATTGCAAACTATCATTTCACAACATTGACACCAAATTTAGGTGTTGTCCAAACTAAGTTTGGAGATAGTTTTGTACTTGCAGATATACCTGGAATTATAGAAGGTGCTTCTGAAGGTATAGGATTAGGTCATGAGTTTTTAAGACATGTAGAGAGAACCAAGGTATTGATACATATTGTAGATATATCTGGACTAGAGGGTAGAGATGCTATTGAAGACTTTGACAAGATAAATGACGAACTTAGACTGTACAATGAAAAGCTTTCAAAGAGACCACAAGTTGTTGTTGCAAATAAATTTGATATATTAGAAGATGAAAGCAAGTTTGAGACATTTAAAAATGAATTAGAAGGCAGAGGGTATACAGTCTTTAAAATGTCTGCAGCAACTCGTGAAGGAATAGATGATGTAATAGCTTATGTCTCTAAACTTTTAAAAGAAGTAGAAGATGTAGAATTAGTTTCAGAAGAAGAAATGTACAGACCAGAGCTTGATATTGGTACTGAAGAAGAATTGAGTATAGATATTGAAGATGGAGTGTATGTAGTTACAGGTAAAGCACTTAGAAGAATAATGTATTCTGTAAATTTTGATGATATGGAATCTCTTCAATATTTCCAAAAAGCTATGGAAGGTCAAGGTGTGTTTGACAGACTTAGAGAGATGGGAATAGAGGATGGAGATGTAGTTAGAATTTACGAATTGGAATTTGAATTTTACAATTAATTTTAGTATAGAATTATAGAGGTGAGAATATGTTAAAAGGAAAACAAAGAGCGTATTTAAGATCTTTGGCAAATACTTTAAAACCTACTACACAAATTGGTAAAGAAGGTGTCACAGAAAGTTTCTTAGAGCAATTAGATGATATGTTAAGAGTTAGAGAATTAGTAAAGGTTACTATACTGGAAAATGCAGGCCTTGATGCTAAAGAAACTGCTAATGCTGTATGTGAAGCTTTAAGAGCTGAATTTGTGCAAGCTATTGGTTTTAAATTTACTATTTATAAAAGAAATGTTGAGGAACCTAAGATACTTTTCCCAGGACATGAACAGGCAAAAGCAAAGATTAAAAATAATAACGTTACAAAAAAAGGGAAACCAACTAAAAGAGCGGTTAGATAATAGCCTATATACTTTTAGGAAAATAAGTTAAAAAAATAGTGACAATTGGCAGAAATTGTATTATACTATTAAACATAAATTTAAATTAGCAATCTTATCAAGAGAGGCAGAGGGACTGGCCCTATGAAGCCCGGCAACCAGTATATTTTATTATACATTGGTGCTAAATCCTGCAGCAGTTATGCTGAAAGATGAGTATAAACCCGTCATATGGCTTGAGTTTATACTCAAGCTTTTTTAATTGGTATATTTATACATATAAATAATTTAATATAATCAAAATGATGGGGGTATGTAACAGTGAAGATAGCAATATTAGGGTATGGAACAGTAGGAAGTGGATTAATTGATTTAATAGAAAACAATAATTCAAAAAGAGATATAGAAATAGTTGGAATTTTAGTTAAAAATAAAGAGAAACATAAGTCTAAGAAGTATTTTGACAAGATAACAACAGATATAGAAGATATATTTGATAAGGATATTGATATACTGGTTGAATTAATTGGAGGATTGAATCCAGCTTTTGATTATGTGACAAGAGCGTTAAATAAAAAAATACATGTAGTAACAGCCAATAAGGACTTACTTGCAGAGAGAGGTAGTGACCTTATAGAATTAGCCAACCTAAATGATGTTAGTATTAAATTTGAGGCATCTGTGGCAGGTGGTATTCCAGTTTTAAAGCCATTGATAGAATCATTAGAAGGTAACAGTATAAAGAGTATAAATGCTATTTTGAATGGAACTTGTAATTTTATATTATCAAAGATGTATGATGAAGATTTACCATATGATGTAGCTTTAAAACAAGCTCAAGAATTGGGGTTTGCAGAAGTCAACCCAGATGCAGATGTTTTAGGATATGATAGTGCTAGAAAATTATCTATATTATCTACTTTGTCTTATGGAAAAATAGTATATTGGAAAGATTTATTACTAGAGGGAATAACTTCGATAGATGAAAAAGATATAGAATATGCAAAAAAATTAAAGTGTAAGATAAAGTTGGTTGCTAGAAGCAAGTATGAATCAGGAGAAGTAAGTGGATTTGTTAGACCAGCATTGGTTGATAACGATAATATGCTTTCAAAAATAGATAATGAGTTTAATGTAGTAATTTTAGTAGGTGATTCAGTAGGAGAACTTTCTTTTGTAGGTAAAGGTGCTGGAAGAGGGGCAACAGGTAGTGCTGTTTATGCTGATATCATAGATGTAATAGATAAGAGAAATGCCAATATAAAGTCATTCTCAAAAGGCAAATTGGACTTAAGTGGACTTATAGAAGATGAATGTAGTGCTGTAGTTAGATTTGATGGATATAATAAAGATGGAATTTTAAAATGTCTAGATAAATATGTAGATAGTTACGATATTATAGACGACGAAGAACTAGCAATTTTTGTAAATGCAAAGTCAGAACATGAAATTGATAGACTCTTGGAAGAGGTAAAAAGAAACAATTATAGTAAATCAGTCAAAAAATTATTAAAGATAGATTAATCTGTTTATATAGGAATTATAAAATTGAAGGTGAAGCAAAACAAAATATTTATTTTGTTTTGCTTCACCTTTTTAATATCTGGTGAATTAATAAGATAATAGAAAAATAAATACGTTACAATTAGCCAATAAAGAAATTTTCACTAGCTTCATTAATAGCTTGTTGAGTTACCCTTATATATCGCTGTGTAGTGGCCACAGAACTGTGATTTAAGAGCTCCTTGACTAACTCTAAGTTATTATTACTCTTTTCAAATTGAGTAGTAGCATAGAGCTTTCTAAAGCTATGTGTGCTTATATTATACAAATTTAAGTATCTGCAAATTATTCTTAACTGTTTTTGAATAGCTTTTGTTTTTATATTTACTAAGTAGTCGTTTGATTTAAGATTATACTTTCTTGCATGTTCATTTATAGATTCAATTATATTTTTATTAACTGGTCTATACTGTAATTTACCTGTCTTTTTTTCATTTATTTCTAACATGTTACCCTTAAAATTTCCTATTTTTAATCTTAAAATATCTGATATTCTTAGACCTAAATTAGCTTCTAACATTAGTGCCAATGCAACTTTAGGATTTTTTCTAAATCTTTTTTCAACGCCATTTTCACTATAAATAAAGCCAGTATGTAATAGTTCCATTATCTTTTTATATTCGTCTATCTCTATAGGTCTTGTTGCCATTTTCAACCACTCCTCTTATTTGATTTGTTAAGTTTGGGTCGGTATTTATTATATAATATAAATGAAATATTATATAATGGAAAAATATACCAATTAACTTATGCAAGCGTGATATATGTGATTAAGGAGAATTTTTTGAAAAATATTTACTAATAAAATTATAAAATTGTGATGAAATAACTGTGTTGTTAAACTAATTAAAAAGGTTATTAAAATTATGACAAATATAATAAAAAAATGGAAGTATTTAGTCAATTTTTGTGATTTTTATTTTTTTCGTAAAAATTTTTTAATGGAGAAAGTGTTTTTATATCTGATTAATTTTCCATCTGTAGATAAACTTTTCATATGTTTTTTAGCAATAAATAAAGCTGAGATTAGATAAATTATTACTACAATTTGAAGAATTGTGTCATAATAGCTAAGATAATAAAACCAAATTAAGTTATTATATATAACATTATATGTATCAGCAAAACTAGAAACCAATACAGTAGAGTTTGCAATAGGATAAAGTATAAATATGAAGAGAGCAGCTAAGATTCCATGAGCAAACTTACTTAGTATGTATAATTTTAAATCTATGTCTGTTTTTGATAAAAATGTACAGCATTGAGCTAGTATGGATAATCCACTAAATCCTATTAAAAAGCTAGCTAAAGATGCTCTTAGTATTTCTGGAGTACTTGTTATACTGGATACCTTATTGCAACCTATAGTAATTTCAAATAAACCACTTACAAATGCTTGACAGAGCTCTTTATTTACACCTAAAAATGAAAGGGGTAAATACAAAACTGATGCTATTAAAGATATTACATTAAAAAGTGATAGTATTTTAAATACTACTGAAAAAACAATTACAAATCCACCAACTGTGAGTAATGTGTTTACTCCATTAAATACAGCATTTCCAAATAGAACAAAAAATCCATTTCCACTTGAATTTCGAAGATTGATTATATTTTTTATGTTTGTTTTTAAATCTAATTTTGTCTTTGGAAGATTTTCATTACCATAATTTCTAAAAAAAAGACCAACCAATATAGTCCCTAGATAATGGCATAGAATCATTAAATAACCTAAATTTGAGTTTTGAAACATACCAGTGCCAACTGAACCTATTATGAATAAAGGTCCTGATGTAGAACAAAAAGAAACGAGTCTTTGTGCCTCATGTTTAGAAATTTGTCTATTATTTCTAAATTCAGAAGCCAAACTTACCCCTACTGGATAACCAGATACTGCTGATATTGCAAAAGCTAAAGCACTTTTACCTGAAACATTAAACACGAGTCTAGTTATGGGATTAATAATAAATCCTATAATATCCACTATTTTTAAATCGACAATCAGGTTTGCGCCAATTATGAATGGAAGTAGTGATGGAACTAGGACGTTAGACCATATAGAGAAACCCTCTCTTGCAGATTTTATAGCTTCATTTGGGTATAGGATAATGCCTAAAACTAGAACTCCAACTATAATAGCTGGAGCAAAAAAAGCAATAATTTTATTTTTTTTCATAATATCACCTATAAATTTGAGTTATAAGATATTATATTAAAAATAATAAAAATATATGAATGTAATGGCTTAAGATATATAATAGATATATATTACAAGAACGATTATCATATTGGAGGAAAAAATGTTTAATAGTATAGCTAGTAAGAAAGTTTATGAACAAGTGATTGAACAAATACAACATAAAATACTGAATGGAGAATTAAAAAAAGGAGATAAATTACTGTCTGAAAGAGAATTGTCTGAACAAATGAATGTAAGTAGAACATCTATTAGAGAAGCTATTAGAGTCTTAGAAACTATGGGAGTGATAGAAAGTAGACAAGGTGAAGGAAACTTTATATGTACAAATATAGAAAAAACTTTAATAGAACCATTATCTATGATTTTTAAACTTAATAATGGGACACTTGAAGACATATTAGAGCTTAGAATAATTTTAGAGATTGAAATTGCAAAACTTGCTTCAAAGAGAATAACTTCTTCTGAAGCTATAGAATTGAAAAATATAATAGATGAAATGAGGATAGAAACTAAGAGAAAAGATAATAACCAAACTTTAGTTTTGTTAGACCAAAAATTTCACAGTAAATTAGCTACAATAAGCAAAAATTATTTAATTCAAAGTCTTTTTATGACAGCATCAAAATTATTTGATGGATTTATAGAAGATGCAAGAGAAAAAATAATTGCAGAACCTTTAAATGAATATATATTACTTGACCAACATGAGGCTATATATAATGCAGTTGTAGAAAATAATTTAGAACTTGCATGTGAAAAAGCAAAAGAACATATGAAGTTTATAAGTAAAAACTATAGAAAAAATGAAAATTAAAAGTTTGTTATAAAATAAATTATTCTTGCAAATGGAATATAATGGTATTATCATATAAGTGTAAAACTGGTATGACCACATACCAATTTTATAGTTTATATAATGGGAGATTAAAAATGGTAAAGTTAAAAGTACCGTATTCAAAGCAAGGAATGATTTTAGAAATACCTGAGAAACGTTTTACTGGTGTTTTGGAAGCAAAATCGGATAATTGTATAGAACGTAAAACTCAAGAAGAAATTGTTGAAGAATCTATGAATAATCCAATAGGCTCTCATTCACTAGAAGTGCTAGCTAAGGGAAAAAAGAATGTTGTCATAATTACGAGTGACCATACAAGACCTGTGCCAAGTAAAATAACTATGCCAATTATATTGAAACGAATTAGGAAGGTCAATCCAGACATAGATGTGAAAATTATAGTGGCAACTGGATTTCATAGGCCAAGTACAAGGGAAGAGTTAGTTTATAAAATGGGAGAAGAAATAGTAGATAATGAGGATATAGTTATGCACATATCTACTGATGACGAATCTATGTGTAAAGTGGGAGTACTACCTTCAGGTGGGGATTTATATATAAATAAACTAGCATATGAGGCAGAACTTTTAATAGCAGAAGGATTTATAGAACCACATTTTTTTGCGGGTTTTTCAGGTGGAAGAAAAAGTGTACTTCCAGGAATAGCATCTGCAAAGACTATAATGTACAACCATTGTAGTGACTTTATAGATAGTGATAATTCAAGAACTGGAAAATTAAAGCATAATCCTATTCATGAAGATATGGTATATGCAGCTAAAGTTGCGAAGTTAGCATTCATACTGAATGTTGTAATAGATAAAGATAAAAAGATAGTTGCATCCTTTGCTGGTGATGTCGAAAAAGCACACACTAAAGGTTGTGAATTTGTAACAGAACTATCAAAAGTAAATTCCATAAAATCAGATATTGTTGTAACTACAAATGGAGGATATCCGCTAGACCAAAATATTTATCAAGCAGTTAAGGGGATGACAGCAGCAGAGGCAACTTGTAGGGACGGTGGAGTAATAATAATGATTGCAGCATGTAATGATGGTCATGGAGGTCAATCTTTTTATGAAAATGTAGCAAATGCAGATTCTCCAAAGCAACTATTAGAAAAAATTAGGAGTGTTGGTAGATGTGATACAATCCCAGACCAATGGGAGTTTCAGATATTAGCAAGAATATTATCTAAATATACTGTGATAATGGTAACGGATAAATGTAATCCTGAAATGATAAAGAAAATGCATATGAAGCATGCGTTTAATTTTAAAGAAGCTTTAGAAATGGCGACTAGTATAGTTGGTATAGATAGTAATATAGTAGTTATACCTGATGGAGTGTCAGTTATAGTTAAATAAAAAAGGAGTGTACTTTATGGAAATTTTGACATGTATAAAACAAGTACCTGGAACAACTTCAGTAGAAGTTGATGAAACTACAGGAGTACTAAAGAGAGATGGAGTAGATTCAAAAATGAATCCTTATGACCTATATGCTTTAGAAACAGCACTTAGAATAAAACAAGAAAAAAAAGCTAATCTAAAAGTACTTAGTATGGGGCCTCCTCAAGCAAAAAAAGTAATAGAAGAGAGCTTTATGATGGGAGCTGATGAAGGAGCTTTAATAAGTGATAGAAGATTTGGAGGTGCAGATGTACTGGCTACTTCTTATACTATATCACAAGGCATCAAGAAGATGGGAAAGGTAGATTTAATAATATGTGGGAAACAAACTACTGATGGTGATACAGCACAGGTTGGACCTGAAATAGCTGAGTTTTTAGATATACCTCATGTTACTAATGTCACAAAATTAATTGATGTCAAAGAGAAAAGTATAGTTGTTGAAATAGATATGCCAAACGATTTACAAGTATGTGAGATTGAATATCCATGTTTAATAACTGTAGAAAAAGATATTTTTCAACCAAGACTACCTTCATTTAAATTAAAATTAGATACTAAAGAAAGAAAAATACCTGTATATAACTTAGATGATTTTGAAGACAAAGACGAAAACAACTATGGACTTAATGGTTCTCCTACTCAAGTTGTAAAAATATTTCCTCCAAAGCCAAATACAGATAAAAATATTGTAAGAGGAAATGCAGATGATTTAAGTTCTGCACTCATAAATAAATTAGAGGAATTAAAATTAGTTTAAGGAGGATTAATAAATGTCAAAGATAATTGTAAATCAAGATAAAATAACTGATTTAAAAGGAGTATTAGAAATATGTCCTTTTGGTGCTATAGAAGAAAAATCAGGGATAGTAGAAATAAGTGCTGGATGTAAGATGTGTAAGTTATGTGTCAAAAGTGGGCCAAAAGGTGCATTTGAATTTATAGAGAGTTGCAAAGTACAAATAAATAAAGAGGAATGGAGGGGAATTGCAGTATATGTGGAACATCACAATGGAAGCATACATCCTGTGACATATGAGCTTATAGGAAAAGCTCGTGAGATGGCATCAAAGATAAAACAACCTGTGTATTGTGTGTTTGTAGGAAAAGATATAAAAGATAAGTGTAATAATTTGATTTCTTATGGTGTGGATGAAGTATTCGTATATGATGAGGATGAATTTAAAGATTTCAGGATAGAACCATATGCAAAAGCAATAGAAAATTTTATAAAGAATATAAAGCCAACAATAATGCTAGTAGGTGGAACTACACTAGGTAGGTCATTAGCTCCAAGGCTTGCTGCTAGATTTAGAACTGGTCTTACAGCCGATTGTACAATACTTGATATTCAATCAAATACTGATTTAGACCAAATAAGACCAGCATTTGGTGGAAATATAATGGCTCATATAAATACACCTAATAATAGACCACAATTTGCTACTGTAAGATACAAAATATTCTCAGTACCAGAAAAAGTGCAGAATGCTACAGGAAAGATTACTTTATGTCAAATAGAAAAAAAAGATCTAAGCTCTAAGATTAAAGTACTGAGTGTAAAAGAAAAAAATAAAGAAGTGGGTTTAGAAGAAGCTGAGGTAATAGTTGTCGCAAGTAGGGCAATAAAGAAACAAGAAGATATGGAGATGATATATAAGTTAGCTGATAAATTAAATGCTCAGGTAGCAGGAACAAGACCTGTAATAGAGGCAGGATGGATAGATGCCAAAAAACAAATAGGTCTTAGTGGTAGAACTGTAAAGCCTAAACTTATAATAACTTGTGGTGTATCTGGAGCTGTTCAATTTGTTGCAGGGATGCAAGGTGCTGATTATATAGTAGCTATAAATAAAGATGATAAGGCTCCTATACTTGATGTAGCGCATCTAGCTTTAATAGGTGATATTTATGATATTATTCCTAAATTGATTGAAAAGATAGAAAATAAAAAAGATGATAATCAAATATATATGGCATCAGCAGCCAAATAGGGGGATAGAAATGTACAAATTAATCGATAAAAAAGATATAGATTTTTTAATAGATACTTGTGGAGAAGAAAACGTAATAGTTGGAAGTGATATAAATGAAGATTTTTCACATGATGAACTTGGAGGGATTGAAAAATATCCTGAAGTTTTAGTAAATGTAGTTGAAACTGAACAAGTATCTAAAATAATGAAATACGCATATAAAAATAATATACCAGTTACACCAAGAGGTCAAGGAACTGGTCTTGTAGGTGCTGCTGTTGCCATAAAAGGTGGAATAATGATTAATCTGTGTAAAATGAATAAGATACTTGAAGTTGATTATGAAAATTTAACATTAACGGTAGAACCAGGAGTATTGTTGATGACAATAGGTCAATATGTTCAAGATAGAGATTTGTTTTATCCACCTGACCCAGGTGAAAAAAGTGCTACAATTGCTGGTAATATAAATACTAATGCAGGTGGGATGAGAGCAGTAAAATATGGTGTTACAAGAGATTATGTAAGAGGTCTTGAAGTTGTATTGCCAAATGGAGAAATTATAAATGTAGGTGGAAAAGTGGTTAAAAATAGTTCAGGATATAGTATAAAGGACTTATTAGTTGGCTCAGAAGGAACTTTAGGAATAGTCACTAAAGCTATATTAAAATTGCTTCCACTGCCAAAGAAAAGTATAAGTTTACTTATACCATTTCCAAATTTATCAATGGCAATCGAGACTGTTCCTAAAATAATAAAGTCAAAGTCAATACCAACAGCTATAGAATTTATGGAAAGAGATGTAATACTAGCAGCAGAAGAATTTTTAGGTAAGAAGTTTCCAGATAATACATCAGATGCTTATCTTCTACTTACATTTGATGGAAATAGCACTGAAGATATAGAAAAAGAATATGAAAAGGTAGCTAATTTATGTCTAGAAAATGGTGCATTAGATGTATTTATATCAGATACACAGGAAAGAAATGATTCTATATGGTCAGCTAGAGGGGCCTTTTTAGAGGCTATAAAGGCATCTACAACACAAATGGATGAATGTGATGTTGTTGTTCCAAGAGATAAGATAGCAGAGTTTATAAGATATACTCATGAGCTTCAAGATGAATTAAAAATAAGAATAAAAAGTTTTGGTCATGCAGGAGATGGAAATCTACACATATATATTTTAAAAGATGGTATGGATGATAATACATGGAAGACAAGATTAAAAGAAACTTTTGACTGTATGTATAGAAAGTCCAGAGAACTTAGTGGTCAAGTTTCTGGCGAACATGGTATAGGGTATGCTAAAAAAGAGTACTTACATGAATCAAATTCAGATGCTTATATGATGCTAATTAAAAATATAAAGTTAGCTTTTGACCCAAAAAATATTTTGAATCCAGGAAAAATATATTAAACATACCAATAATGTAATATTTTAAAATTTACTTTTAAATGACAACATAAATTGTAAAAGTTTTAGGATGGCAATATTTACTTAAATTTAGAAATTAGCATAATATTTAAGTTGATGTTGCCATCCTAAAAGTATGTGCAAATAGATTCAAATGAGATTATTGTGTTTATATAAAGTATTAATAAAATAGTTTTTTATAAATATTTTTTATTTTAAGAATCTATTTTACATAGACTGGATGAGTATAAAAATCCATAGGACCTTTTATTAAGTCTTTATTATTTTTATAATATACTGAGTCATATATATTTGTAGATTTTATATCATAATTTATGAGTGTTTTAAAAATTACATCATCTAATGAAAATGATATATTTGAAAATTTGTTTATTATTTCTATTTCAGATTTATTTTTTACTTCCTTTAGAACTTCTCTGCCTTTATCATTAAAAGCAAGTATTCTTACATAAGGAATAGCATCTATGTTTTTTACAAGTTGCATATCACTTTTTTTAATACCTAATAATATATTGTTTAAAGTTCGTTTAATTTTGGTTAAAGTATATCGTTTAGATTTAATTGATAATTGCAGTTCATATAAAGATTTAGATGTAAAAATATCTTTGTAGATTTTATTTTCTATACCTTCATTTACTTCAAAATAATCTTTTAAATTGTCTATATCTCTAAGTATAATGGTCTTTAAAGTATCAAAGAAAAAATCATCAAACATAGGCAAAAAGCCATTATCTATTTTTTCATTTAGGATACTATAAGTCTTTTTTGGAATAACATTTTTTAAGTGAAAAAGACTATTATTTTCTTTAAGTGAAGTTCTTATAGCAGTAGCAGAACAAATATTACTATTAATTTCTTCAGAATTGTATTCTGACTGAACTCTAGATATAGTAAATGGTTTTATATCACTATTTAGGTGAATAAGATTTTTTATATATTCTATACCAAGTATATTATTTGATGAATTTAATGTTTTTGATAATTGTTCTTTTGAATAACTCTGCATGAATTTATTTTTTTTGTATTGATGTATATAATCAAAAAGTGCATTAGTTCTAGCTGTTGGAAATAACATGCCCTCATCTAAATATTTTTTTAAGAATAGCTTAAAGTCATCTGGCTCACTTGCTAAAATTTCTGCAATATTGTAAAGAATTTCTGTATTTCCTTCTTCACTGCCAAAACATACAGAATCTATACAGTTTAGTGAATTTAAAATTGTTATGGCACCATGAGAAAAAATTTCAGCACTTTGGCAAGCAAATAGAGTTGGTAATTCTATAACTAAGTCTACACCATTTTCGACAGCAATTTTTGCTCTAGTATATTTATCAAATAAAGCTGGTTCGCCCCTTTGTAGAAAATTTCCACTCATTATTGCTACAGTATGTGTTGCATTTGTTTTTTCTATAGATTTAGATAAGTGATATATATGTCCATTATGAAATGGGTTGTATTCAACTATTAATCCAAGTACATTCATAAAATACTCCTTCTATCTTTAGTTATTTTTATATATATCTTAATTTATTAAAATGTATATAAAATTTAAATTTTTAATTATAAAACTAAAAAACGTAAAAAAAGTTATAAAAATGTAGAAATACTACATAATAAAAACCTAGTTAAATGTTATTAAAATAACTTTATTAGAGCTTTATATTATATTATTATAGCAAATGGGAAAGAATAATCTACATTAAGTTAATTTGTTAATAGATTATTAGGAAAATACACAAATTACCATACTATAAATATGATATAATATAAAAAAAAAGTATATACTTTTATATTAAAAGGTGATATATTATTTATGAAAATCGTTTAATGTATACAATAATATATCTATGACAAAATGATAAAAGATAGAGTTTTATTTAGACATTTATTACAAATCAAAATTTATTACATATTATTTATAAAAATCTAAGGAGGAAATAATAATGAAAATATTAGTATTAAACTGTGGGAGTTCTTCATTAAAATATCAATTAATAGATATGAGTAATGAAGAAGTTTTATGTATAGGATTAGTTGAGAGAATAGGAATAGAAGGTTCTATACTAAAACATGAAAAAGCAGGTAGAGATGATAAATACATTGTTGAACAACCAATGAAGGACCACAAAGATGCAATAGCATTAGTTTTAGAAGCTGTTGCTCACCCAGAATTTGGTGCAGTTAAAGAAATGAAAGAAATAGATGCAGTAGGACATAGAGTTGTACATGCTGGAGAAAAATTTGCTACTTCAGTAGTAATAACTCCAGAAGTAGAAGAAGCTTTAAAAGAGTGTATAGATTTAGCACCACTTCATAATCCAGCAAACATAATGGGAATAGATGCTTGTAAAGCTATACTTCCAGATGTACCAATGGTAGGAGTATTTGATACTGCTTTCCATCAAACAATGCCTAAATCTTCATATTTATATGGTTTACCTCATGAATTATATACTAAGTATGGGGTAAGAAGATATGGATTCCATGGAACTTCTCATAATTATGTATCTCAAAAAGCAGCAGAGATATTAGGAAAAGACATAAAAGATTTAAAAATAGTAACTTGTCACTTAGGAAATGGAGCTTCTATAGCTGCTGTTGATGGTGGAAAATGTGTAGATACATCTATGGGATTCACTCCATTAGAAGGATTAATAATGGGAACTAGATGTGGAGATATAGACCCAGCTATATTACCTTTCTTAATGAGAAAAGAAGGTTTAGATGCTGATGGATTAGACAAATTAATGAATAAAGAATCTGGAGTATATGGAATGACTGGAATTTCTAGTGACTTCAGAGATATAGAAGATGCAGCTAAAAATGGAGATGAAAGAGCTCAAGCGACATTAGAAGCTTATGTTAAAAAAGTACAAAAATATATAGGTGCTTATGCTGCTGAGATGAATGGATTGGATGTCGTAGTATTTACTGCTGGTGTTGGCGAAAATGGAAAAGCTATAAGAGCAGATATAGCTTCTAATATGGAGTTCTTAGGAATGAAGTTAGATAAAGAAGCTAATGATGTTAGAGGAAAAGAAACAATAATATCTACTGCTGATTCTAAAGTAAAAATGCTTTTAATACCAACTAATGAAGAATTAATGATAGCTAGAGATACATTAAGATTAGTAAAATAATTTAAGCAAACTTATGCCTATCAAGTAAAAATACTTGACAAACAAATGCTAGATTTGTATAATAAATTTGGTGATATGTTGAGGTGAACTTAATGAAAGTTAGCATAGAAAAAATAAATAGAAAAGAAACTGATAAAATAGACTTGAATTTTTGTGAAAAAATTGATACTATTAGTTATTGTGATGAGATTTACAAATTAGTATCACCTGTAAATTTAAAAGGGAAAGTGTCAAAGACTAATAAAGGTTTATATCTAGATATAGATGTCAATTTTACAATTGTTGACAATTGTTCAAGATGTCTTAAAGAAGTAGAGATACCACTAGAGTATTCTATACAAGGTTTTTTAGTAAAAGAAGAAGATTATGATGAAGATGAATTTGAGGAATTTGATCCTTTTATATTCGATGGCGAAGAAATCGACCTTATTGATATAATAGAACAGACATTAGATTTTAATGTACCTCATAAGGTTCTTTGTAGTGAAAACTGTGAAGGTCTTTGTCAAGTATGCGGAGCAAACTTAAATGAAGGAGAATGTTCTTGCAGTGAAATTACAAACGATGAGGAATACATAGATCCTCGTTTTGCTAAATTAAAAGATTTATTTAATTAAATTTTGACTAAGGAGGTGGCGTAAATGGCAGTACCAAAGCGTAAAACGTCTAAATCAAACACAAAAATGAGAAGAGCAGCTAACTCAAAGATGGAAGCAACAGGATTTGTAAGTTGCCCACAATGTCATGAGCCAAAATTACCACATAGAGTGTGTCCAGACTGTGGATATTATAAAGGTAAAGAAGTTGTGTCTAAGTAATAGCTTCTAAAAAACATGTAGAGTATACTCTACATGTTTTTTTTGTACATATAAAAATAAGATGATTTACTAGAGAAATAAGTGGATTTTATGCATATTAAAAAATAGAAAAATAATAATATAAGTATTGAAAATTTTTGTGTGTTACTATATACTACTATTAGTAGCTGGTACTAATTACAGCTATAAAATTTGGAGGGAACATGAAAAAGAAAAGTAAAGCCCAAAGACAAAAAGAGCTTATAGATATGCTAAAGACGGATCCTTTTTATACTGATGAAGAATTATCAAGTCTGTTTGATGTAAGTATACAGACTATAAGATTAGATAGAATGAGTCTAAACATACCAGAGCTAAGAGAAAGAGTCAAATCAATAGCAGAAACTCAGAGTTCAAAAGTAAAGACTTTAGGAGTAAAGGAAATTACAGGAGAAATCATTGATTTATCTGTAGGGCGATTAGGTATATCTATGTTAGAAGTTACACAAGACATGATTTACTCTAAGACTAATACTTTAAAAGATACGTATATATTTTCTCTAGCAGATTCATTGGCAATGGCTATAATAGATGCACCTAAAGTTATTATGAGAGTTGCAAATGTAAAAAGTTTTAAATTGATAGAACAACAAGATAGGCTTATAGCGAAAGCCGAAGTATATAGAAATATAGATAAAAAGCATTATGTAAAAGTTGTTATCAATAATAAAGCTCAAGAGCAAATATTTAGAGGAAAGTTTATCTTTGAAGAATTAGATTAGGAGGGTAATTATGAAAATAGTAATTGATGGAATGGGTGGAGATAATGCACCTAAATCTAATGTAGAAGGCGCAGTAAATGCTATAAAAGAATATAATGTTGATTTAATAATCACAGGAGATAAAGATTTATTAGAAAAGGAATTTTCAAATTATGAATTTGATAGAAATAAACTAGAGATAGTTCATACTACTGAGATTATAGAAAATGAAGATAAACCAGTAAAGGCTATAAGAAGTAAAAAAGATTCTTCTATGGTAGTAGCATTAAACCTCGTAAAAGAAGGAAAGGCAGATGCTATAATATCAGCTGGAAATACAGGAGCCTTACTTGCTGGTGGATTATTTGTTGTTGGTAGAATAAAAGGAATCGATAGACCTTGCTTATGCTCAGCAATACCGAATGTAAAGCGAGGAATGACACTTATAGCAGACTGTGGCGCAAATGCAGATTGTAAACCTAAAAATCTAGTTGAATTTGCAGCTATGAGCAATATCTATGCAAGAAAAGTTTTAGGTCTTGAAAATCCTAAGGTAGCATTAGCAAATGTTGGACTAGAAGAAGGCAAAGGCAATGATTTAGTTAAAAGGTCATACGAAGAAGTTAAAAAATTAGATTTAAATTTTATAGGGAATGTAGAAGCTAGAGAAGTTATAAATGCATACACAGATATAATCATATGTGATGGATTTACAGGTAATATATTACTTAAGTCTGCTGAAGGTGTAGCTCTTTCAGTTATGAGCCTTATAAAGGAAACTTTTATGGCTAGTACAAAAAGTAAAATAGGAGCATTACTTATAAAGGATGATTTAAGAAAATTGAAGAGTTTTATAGATTATTCTGAGTATGGTGGAGCTCCACTTTTAGGTCTAAATGGAGGCGTTATAAAAGCTCATGGAAGCTCTGATGCCAAAGCTATAAAGAATGCTATAAATCAAGGCATTAAATTTGCAAAAGGAAAAGTTGTTGAAGATATAAGTCAATTTATAAGCAAATATAATGAAGAAAATAAAAATAACGAAGATGAATAAACTCGTTTTGGAGGTTTAATATATAATGAATACAAAGGCTGGAATATTGGGAGTAGGAAGTTATTTACCTGAGAAATCATACGATAATTTTCACTTCGAAAAGATAATGGATACATCAGATGAGTGGATAAGTACTAGAACTGGTATTAAGGAAAGAAGATTTGCAGAAGAATCTGAAGCAACTTCTGACCTAGCATCTAAAGCTGCCCTAAAAGCGATAGAATGTGCAAAGTTAAGTGTAGAGGATATAGAGTTGATTATATTGGCAACAATTACTCCTGATATGTCTTTGCCTTCAACTGCATGTATAGTGCAAGATGCAATAGGAGCAGTGAATGCTACTGCATTTGATATATCAGCAGCTTGTTCTGGATTTGTATATGGAGTAACTATTGCAAAGCAATTTGTAGAAACTGGTTGTTATAAGAATGTACTTGTAATAGGAGCAGAAACTTGTTCTAAGTTTTTAAATTACGATGATAGATCAACAGCAGTATTATTTGGAGATGGTGCTGGAGCAGCTGTTATTGGACCTGTAAGTGAAGGTGGAATACTATCTACTCATATGGGGTCTGATGGTAAAGGAAAAGATTGTTTAAAAGTACCTGCTGGAGGTTCAAGACTTAAAGCAAGTAAAGAGACTGTAGAAGCTAATCTACATACAATAGAAATGGCAGGTAGTGATGTATTTAAATTTGCAGTTAGAAAGATGGCAGAAACTTCTTTAATAGCTCTTGAAAAAGCTAATTTAAATACAACTGACATAGACTATTTAATACCACATCAAGCTAATATAAGAATCATACAAGCTTCTTCTAAGAGATTAGAACTTGATATGAAAAAAGTTTATGTAAATATAAACAAGTATGGAAATATGTCTGCTGCATCTATACCAGTAGCATTAGACGAAGCTTACAGAGAAGGTAAGATTAAAAAAGGAGATAACGTAGTTTTAGTTGGCTTTGGTGGAGGTCTAACTTGGGGGGCTTCAGTTGTCAAGTGGACTTTATAGTAGAAAATATCTAAGATGCTTTAATTGACAAAATTAACTTTATATTAAGAGTAAGGTTGATTAATAATAAAAAGTTTACTTTTATGATTTCAAGTGAAGGAGAATTGTATGAATAAAATTTGCAAAATATTAAATATAAAATACCCAGTTATCCAAGGGGGAATGGCATGGGTAGCTACTGCATCATTAGCAAGTGCTGTATCTAATGCAGGAGGGCTTGGAATAATAGCAGCAGGAAATGCACCAAAAGAAGCTATAAAAAAAGAAATTATTGAGTGCAAAAAATTAACAGATAAACCTTTTGGGGTAAATGTAATGCTTATGTCACCATTTGTAGATGATATAATGGATTTGATTATAGAAGAAAATGTTCAGGTTATTACTACTGGAGCAGGAAATCCTGCAAAATATATGGATAGATTAAAAGAAGCTGGAACAAAAGTTATTCCTGTAGTGCCAACAATAGCTTTAGCTCAAAGAATGGAAAAGTTAGGGGCTACAGCAGTAATAGCTGAAGGTACAGAAGGTGGAGGACACATAGGAGAGCTTACTACTATGGTTTTGGTTCCACAAGTTGCTGATGCTGTAAGCATACCTGTAATAGCTGCTGGGGGCATTGTAGATGGTAGAGGTATTGCTGCATCTTTTGCATTAGGTGCTAGTGCAGTTCAAGTAGGAACTAGATTTATCTGTAGTGAAGAGTGTTCTGTACATTCAAACTACAAAAACTTAGTAATAAAGGCAAAAGATAGAGACGCGATTGTTACAGGAAGAAGTACAGGTCATCCAGTAAGAACATTAAAAAATAAATTATCAAAAGAATTTTTAAAGATGGAGCAAAATGGAGCTACTCCTGAAGAGTTAGATAAAAAAGGTACAGGTGCTTTAAGATTTGCAACAGTAGATGGAGATATCGAAAAAGGTTCATTTATGGCAGGTCAAAGTGCTGCTATGGTAAAAGAAATAACACCTTGTAAAGAAATTATAGAGACTATGGTAAATCAAGCAAAAGAGATTATGCCAGCAATAGAACTGTAAATCAGGAGGAGTAAGATGGGAAAAGTAGCACTAGTATTTCCTGGTCAAGGCGCTCAATATGTAGGTATGGCCAAGGATTTATACGAAAATAATGATGTTGCTAAAAATATAATAGATGAGGCTTGTGAAGTCTTAAAAATAGATTTAAAAAAACTTATGTTTGAAGGCAATGAAGAAGAACTTTCTAAAACTGAAAATACTCAACCTGCTATGGTTACACATAGTGTAGCTGTATTAAAAGCAGTACAAGCTCAAGTAGATTTAAAATATAGTGCATGTTTAGGCTTATCTTTAGGAGAGTATAGTGCATTGGTTGCAGCAGATGCAATTGACTTTAAAGATGCTGTATGCTTAGTCAAAAAAAGAGGTAAGTTTATGCAGGAAACAGTTCCAACAGGTGTTGGAGCTATGGCAGCAATTTTAGGTCTAGATAGAAGTATATTAGAAAATGTAGTTAAAGATATACAAGGAGGTATTGTAGAAGTAGCAAATTACAATTCTCCTGGCCAAATAGTTATATCTGGTGAAAATGAAAAGATAGAAGAAGCAATGGTGAAATGCAAAGAAGCAGGAGCAAAAAGAGCTGTTAAATTAAATGTAAGTGGGCCTTTTCACTCATCAATGCTAAAAGAAGCTGGAGTAAAATTAGGCAGTGAGTTAGAAAAAGTTAACATAACTAAACCTAAAATTGATGTAGTGGCAAATGTAAATGCAGATTATTATAAAAGTGAAGGGAAAGAACTACTTATAAAACAAGTAAGTTCATCTGTCCTTTGGGAAGACTCTATAGAAAGACTTTTAAACGATGGATATGATACTTTTATAGAAATGGGACCTGGAAAAACTTTAAAAGCATTCATCAAGAAGATAGCTTCTAACAAAAAAGCAAGTGTGAATATTTATAATATAGATGGTATAGATTCTCTTAATGAATTTGTACAAAATTATAGAAATGGAGAGATATAATGATAAATCTTACAGGACAAGTAGCAGTTGTTACTGGTGGCTCTAGAGGTATAGGAAAAGAAATAGCAAAAAAACTAGCATCTTTTGGGGCTGATGTAGTAATCAATTATACTTCTAAAGAAGATGAAGCACTAAAAACTAAAAATGAAATAGAAGGTATGGGTGTAAAGTGTACTTCTATAAAATGTGATGTGTCTAAATCTGAAGAAGTAAATCAAATGATAGATTCTGTTATAAAAGAATTTGGAAAAGTTGATATATTGGTTAATAATGCAGGTATAACTAAAGATGCTTTGCTTATGAGAATGAAAGAAGAAGATTTTGATAGAGTTATAGATATAAACTTAAAAGGTGTCTTTAATTGTACAAAAGCAGTTACTAAACCTATGATGAAAAAGAAGTATGGAAGAATAATAAATATGACTTCAGTAGTTGGAATTATGGGTAATGTAGGACAAACTAATTATTGTGCATCAAAAGCTGGTGTGATTGGATTTACAAAAGCTTCTGCAAGAGAATTGGCATCAAGAAATATAAATATAAATGCAGTAGCACCTGGATTTATAGAAACAGATATGACTAAAGTATTAAGTGATGATGTAAAAGAATCAACACTTGCAAACATACCAAAAAAATCTTATGGTAAACCAGAAGATGTAGCAAATGCTGTAGCATTTTTAGTTAGTGACATGTCAAGTTATATAACAGGACAAGTTATAAATGTAGATGGTGGAATGGTAATGCAATAATAAAAAATAATAATTTAAAAAGTAGAGAAATCTATTAAAATAAAAAATCTTAGGAGGTACACAATGTTTAATAAAGTTGTAGAAATAATAATAGAGCAATTAGGAGTAGAAGATAAAGAAATAACTATGGAAACATCATTAATGAAGGATTTAGAAGCAGATTCATTAGATGCAGTAGAAATAATAATGGCACTTGAAGATGAATTTGGTATAGAAATACCAGATACAGAAGCAGAAAACTTCAAATCTATAGGAGATATAGTTAAGTATATAGAAGCTAATAAATAGTCGAGCTTTAAAAAAGTGGAGGTATCCGATGAATAAAAGAGTAGTAATAACAGGACTTGGATGTGTTACGCCGTTGGGAACGGGAAAAGATGAGTTCTGGAGCAACATAAAATCTGGAGTATCTGGTATAGATAAAATAACTAATTTCGATGCTAGCACATATCAAACTCAGATAGCAGGAGAAGTTAAGAATTTTCATCCAGAAGAATATATAAGCAAAAAAGAATTGAAGAGATTGGATAAGTTTGCTCAATTTGCAATAGTATCTGCAAAATTGGCAGTTGAAGATGCAAACCTTGATTTAGATAAAACTGATAGAGAGCGTGTTGGTGTTATAATAGGTTCTGGAATAGGTGGAGTTGAAGCAATAGAAACTCAACATAAAATTCTTTTAGAAAAAGGAAATAAAAGAGTAAGTTCACTTTTTGTACCTATGATGATAGGAAATATGGCAGCTGGTCAAGTATCAATATTTTTAGGAGCAAAAGGACCTAACACTAATGTATGTACAGCTTGTGCATCAGGAACTCATTCAATAGGTGATGCTTTTAAAGTTATACAAAGAGGCGATGCAGATATTATGGTAGCAGGAGGTTCTGAAGCTGCTGTAACAGGTCTTGCATTTGCTGGATTCTGTAATATGAAAGCTATGTCAACTAGAAATGACGACCCTAAAACTGCATCAAGACCATTTGATAAAGACAGAGATGGATTTGTAATGGGAGAAGGAGCAGGTATTGTTATCTTAGAAGACTTAGAACATGCTTTAGCAAGAGGTGCTAAAATATATGCAGAAGTAGTTGGATATGGTTTAACTGCTGATGCATATCATATGACAACTCCAGCTGAAAATGGAGAAGGAGCAGCTAGGTCTATGAATATGGCTTTGAAAGATGGAAATGTTCCATTAGAAGAAGTGGATTATATAAACGCTCATGGAACTTCAACTTATTATAATGACTTGTATGAAACTATGGCTATAAAAACTGTATTTGGGGAAAAGGCATATGATTTATGTGTATCATCAACAAAATCTATGACTGGACATTTATTAGGAGCATCAGGTGCTATAGAAGCAGTTGTTTGTGCTATGAGTATAGAAGATAGTTTTGTACCTCCAACTATAAATTTACAAGAAGTTGGTGAAGATTTGGATTTAGATTATGTTCCAAATCAAGGTAAAGAAAAAAATGTTAGATATGTACTATCAAATTCTTTAGGATTTGGTGGACATAATGCTACAATTGTATTAAAAAAATATGTATAAATAAATCATATATATTAAATTTAAAGTCTCCTAAACTATTTTAGGGGACTTTTTTATTGAGATTTAATTCTAGCATATGTTGTAAATCATTTTGATATATTGTATTATTAGGTATTAAGAGGTTATTTATATATATGTAAGTTTCCATTCTACAATATACAGAAGGAGGACTAAAATTTTGAATTTTAGACTACCAAAGAAAAGATTACTAAAAAGTATAATTTTTATAGGTGTAATACTTATTAGTATTATTTTGTTTATAAATTACGACCAAAGTGGGCTGAAAGAAAGAGAAATTATAAATAAGGGAAAGTATATGTCTGAAAGTCTTGTGTCAGACAAGAAGTACAATGAAGCAAAAAAATTGGTTGAAAATTCTTTTGAAGCTATACCTGAAAAAAAATACAATAAAGTATATGATGAAGTGTGGAATATGTTAAAGACCATTTCATCTGTTCCAGATGGAACGAAGATAGTCATTGATTCATTAGAAAAAATGAGAATGTCAGATGAAAAGTTATCTGATGAGTGTAGATTTAATATAGAAAAAAGACTAGCATCAGTGTATATAATGGATAATAATTATTCTAAAGCAGTAGATTTAACTGTAAAGTCTATAAAATTGGCTGAGAAATTAGGGGATAATTATGAAAGAGCAAGACTAGATGTTGATTTGGCGAGCATACTTTTAAAGGTAGGTGCATATGAGAGAGCAGAGAAATTAATAAAAGATTCTTTTAAGATAGATGTTTATGAAGGTGAGAAAAATGGAATGGTTAGATTATATGCTCTTATAAATCTAGCAGAAATATATGTAGAATTAGGAGAATATGATAAAGCTATTGAAACTTGTAGTAATGTAGTGGACTATAAAAAGTTTGTAAATACAGATGATTACAATGATTTTGAGATAATGGCATCAATAATGAAGGCAAATGCATATATAGGAAAAAATGATACATCAAAGGCAAAGTCTTCTTTAGCAAGAGCTGATTCTCTTATAAAGTCTGATAAAACAGTTCATATATTAGATAAAGATATGTATTATTATATGGCAGTGGGGAATTTAGAATATAAAAGTGAAAATTATGATTCTGCATCAGATAATTATAAAAAAAGTTTAGAAATATCCACTAAAAGAAAGTTAACTCAAGAGAAAATAAAAAACTTAGAGAAAATATTAAATATATATGAAAAACAAGGAAATGTAAATGCTGTAAATAAATATCAAAAGATACTAATAAATGAATATAAAGAGAACAAAAGTATAAGAGATTCGGAGACCAGTTTCTATATAATTGATAAAGTATCAAATGAAAGTGCATTATTTGAAAAAACTAAAAAAGAAATCAAATATTATAAGATATTATTTACAGTGATTATAATTGCTATATTAGGGTCTACTTTTTTATATAATAGACTCAAATATTTTAAAGCACAAAATTTACATGATGGTCTTACGAATGTTTATAATCGAAAAAGTTTTGATATTATGTATGAAAAATACAGGGAGAAAGACAATAATTTTGCACTTGTAATGATAGATATTGACAACTTTAAACTTATAAATGATAATTATGGACATAAATTTGGGGATATTGTTATAAAAGGTATAACGAATACTATCTCTGTTATGTTGGAGCAAGAAGATAAAGTATTTAGGTATGGAGGCGAAGAGTTTTCTGTGCTGATAAGAAATAAATCTGGTGAAGAAGTAGTAAATATAATTGATAATATAAGAATTGCAATTGCCAATAAAAAATGGGGTGAAGATGTAACTGTAACTATAAGTGCAGGTGTAGCTCATATTTCTGATAGTAAAAATGTGCTAGAAGAAGCTGACAAAAATTTATACAAAGCAAAACAACTTGGTAGGAATAAAGTAGTATATAAGTAATTATATACTATATAAATAAGAGGTATAAGCATGAAACAATCAATAGCTATAGTAACTGATAAAATAACCAAATTATCATCTTTTTTAGAAGAAAATATACGTTTAGTTTTAGGCAATTACATTGATATAAATCATTATTATTTAGAAAATTTAAAAGATGATGATAAAATACAAGGTGACTTTGTGTTGGTAATGACTGACGATAGATTAAATAGTATGAGAAAACATTTGGTACAAGATAGCAAGATTATAGTGGTAAGAAGAACTCTTAAAGAAAATGAAATTTATGGATTATTTTCAATCCCAAATGGAACAGAAGTATTGGTTGTAAATGATACTAAAGAAACCACTTTAGAAACAATAAGTTTATTTTACAAGATAGGAGTAAAAAATTTAAAGTTCACTCCATACATTGAAGGAAAAATTTATAAAGACATAGATATAGCTATAACACCTGGAGTAAAAGAAAGAGTACCAAGTTATATAAATAAAGTAATTGACCTTGGGAATAGATATATTGATATATCTACTTTTATAGAAATAATAAATGGACTTAGAATTGATGTTAAGGAAATACGTAAAAACTTAATGGCTTATTCTGAACGTTTAATAAGTCTAGATAATGGAGTCAAAGATAATTATAGACAATTATTTCTAAAAATGGAAGAACAAGATGTCATATTAAACTTATCAAAAGACGGAATAATATTTACTTCAGCAGATGGTGTTATAAATACGTTTAATAAAGAAGCTTTAAAGATTTTAGGGATAAATGAAAATCCCCAAAGTAAAAACATAGAAGAAGTTATATCTAAAGATTTAAGTATTCTACTTGAAGACAAAGAAATAGTTGATGAAGTAGTATTTACAAATAAAAAATATATAAATGTAAATAAAAAAAATATATTTTCTATGGGGAATAAAGCTGGTATATATTATAATTTACAAGAGATAACATATATAAAAAAATTAGAACAAAATCTCACTAATAAATTGAGAGAACAAGGACAAATAGCCAAATACACATTTAAAGATATAAAGACTAAAAATAAAAATATGATAAAGTGTATAGAATTGGCTAAAAAAATATCTAAATCAGACCTTTCTGTATTAATAATAGGGGAAAGTGGTACTGGTAAAGAATTATTAGCTCAATCCATCCATAATACCTCTAATAGAAGTAATCAACCATTTATAGCAGTTAACTGTGCAGCGGTTCCAGATAGTTTATTAGAAAGTCAGTTGTTTGGATATGAAAAGGGTTCTTTTACAGGAGCTTTAAAAGAAGGAAAAAAGGGGCTCTTTGAACTTGCAAACAATGGGACTATATTTCTGGATGAAATAGGAGATATGCCTCCATTGTTGCAAACAAAATTACTTAGAGTACTTCAAGAGAAGCAAGTTATGCCTATAGGTTCTCATAATGTTATAAATATAGACGTTAGAATTATAGCAGCAACAAATAAAAACTTACCAAAGATGATTAGAGAAGGTAAATTTAGAGAGGATTTGTATTATAGACTGAATGTATTGCCAATAGATGTGCCATCATTAAAAAATAGAAAAGAAGATATAATAACGCTTATGAATTTCTTTTTGAAACATAATATAAGGCTTTCACCTGAAGTTGTAACTATTTTAGAAAAATATAATTGGCCAGGAAATATAAGAGAGTTACAAAATGTCGCTTCTTATGTAAGTCTAATGTGTGATAGTATGGTCTTTAAAGATGACTTACCACCATATATAAAGACAGATATTTCTAATTATGAAGATGGATTTGGTTATACAAAAAAAGAACTTGAGGATATATTAAGAGTCTTATATGAAAGAAGAGATTCAGCTTCTGGAGTTGGAAGAGGATTTATAATCGAGAAACTTACAGAGGAAGGAATTGAGATTTCTGAAAATAAAGTTAGAAAAGTGTTATCTTATTTAAGTGAGTGTGGATATATATCATCTAAATCTGGTAGATGTGGAAGTCAACTAACTCCAGAAGGTATAAATCTTTACAATAAAATGACTTAAGTATATTGATATTAAAATAAGCTATTCTGGACATAAATATTTGAATAAGTGCAAACTTTTACACTTATAAAATTTAAACTATATTATAGTAGATATATAATGTTATACATTTTAAAGGTTTTAAATTAAATATTAATAGGGTGAAAAAATAGGTTTAGATAGGTAATAGGTTATTATAAAATAACCCATTACCTATTTTTATTTTCCAAAAGATTGTATATAAGATAAACAATAAAAAATATAGTCAGCAAAAGCACTGAAAATACTAGATAAAAAATAAATATAAATAATTATAAATCTTGGCATGTATATTGCTAATTATAGAGATAAGACGACAAAATAATTGGGAGGTTTAGTTATGAAATATAAAACAACAGGGACTTGTGCTACAGAAATTGAATTTGAAGTAAAAGAAAATAAAGTTACAAATGTAAATTTTATTGGTGGATGTGATGGAAATTTAAAAGGACTAAAAATATTAGTTGAAGGTATGAATATAGAAGATGTAATTAAAAAATTAAAAGGAATTGAATGTAAGACAAAACCAACATCTTGTCCAGATCAACTTTCTCTAGCATTGGAAAATTATATAAATATAAAATAAATACACAAAACAATCGATTAGTTAGGAGCTTGATTATGAAACCAATAATAGGGATTTTAGGAAATTTAATAATAATGGAGAATGGAATGTTTCCAGGTCTTGAAAGGTCATATGTAAATAATGATTACATAAATGCTGTACTAAAAGGTGGAGGTAGTCCAGTTATAATTCCAGTAAATACAGATAAAGAAGTTATAAAAAAACAGATTGAGATGGTTGATGGAGTTTTAATATCTGGAGGTTGGGATGTTAATCCTCAATTATATGGAGAAGAAACAAGAGAAGAAACCACATTTATATATCCAGAAGTGGATGAGTTTGATTTAATAGCTATAAGTATAGCATTAGAACTTAAAAAACCTATATTAGGTATATGTAGGGGGCTACAAATATTAAATGTAAGTTTAGGAGGAACTTTATATCAAGATAATAATCTTATAGAAGGAAGTTATATAAAACATACACAATCTGCAAAGAGATATGTAGCTACTCATAAAGTAGATGTTAAAGAAGGTAGTATTTTAGAAGGAATCTTAGGAAAACAATTACTTACAAATAGCTATCATCATCAAAGTGTTAATGAGCTTGGAAAAGGATTAAAAGCCATAGCCTATTCAAAAGATGGTATAATAGAAGCTATTCAGAAAGAGGATGAAAATTTTGTAGTAGGAGTACAGTGGCATCCAGAAATGATGGTAGAGTACTGTAACAAGATGGAAAAATTGTTTGAATATTTTATAAATATTTGTTCAAATTTATAATATACCTTGGGGGGATTGAACATGAACGAAAAGAATAAAATGGGATTAATAAGTATTATACTTTTAGGTATTAACGCAGTTGTAGGAGCTGGAGTTTTCCTATTACCAGGAGATGCAATGAAATCATTTGGTGTAGCAAGTATATTTGTATATATGTTTGATATGTTATTGGTTTTATCAATGGCATTCTGTTTTGCTGAGGTGGCAGGTAAATTTAATAAAAATGGTGCGGCCTATGTATATACTAAAGAAGCTTTTGGAGATTTTTGTGGCTTTGAAGTAGGTCTTATGAAATGGGTAATAGGATGTATATCTTGGGGAGCATTAATAGTAGGTTTTCCTACATCATTGTCAGCAGTATGGGCTCCAGCAGGCGACCCTCATATACAGAAAATTATAATTGTAGCTATGATAGTTGGTCTTACAATTATAAACTTATTAGGTGTATCTTTATCAAAAATTGTACAGAATGTTATAACTGTAGGTAAACTAATTCCATTAATATTATTTATAGGAATAGGTATATTCTTCATAAAAGGAGTTAATTTTACTACTTCAACAATGGTACCTCCAGGAGCTGGGGTAACAGAGTTTGGGGCAGCAGCACTTTTAATGTTTTATTCATTTACAGGATTTGAATCTATAGCAGTTGCAGCAGAAGATATGGAGAACCCTAAAAAGAATATACCAATAGCAATTATAAGTGTAATAGTAATTGCATCAATAATATACATATTAAATCAAGTTGTATGTGTTGGTATACTAGGAGATTCATTATCTAGTACATCTACACCAGTCGCAGATGCTGCAAGAATATGTTTTGGAAATATGGGTGCGGGATTGGTAACTTTTGGTACACTGGTTTCTGTGGGAGGAATTTGTATGTGTGGTGCTTTCGTAAATCCAAGAAGTTGTGTAGCTTTGGCTGATGATAAAATGCTACCTAGAATATTTGCAAGAAAAGATAAAAAAGGTACACCATATGTAGCAATAATAGCCACTATGATAATTACTATACCAATAGCTTTATCTGGAAGTTTTGCTGAATTAGCAGCAATAAGTGCAGTTGCTAGATTTATACAGTATATACCAACATCTTTATCAGTATTAGTATTTAGAAAGAAAAGACCAGAATTAGTAGGTACTTTTAAAACTCCATTTGGAGCAGTGATTCCTTTAATTGCAGTATGCGTTGGGACTTGGCTGTTATTCCAGGCATCTATGCATCAATTAATTATGGGATTAGGAGCATTAGCAATTGGAGTACCATTATATTTTATAATGAAGTCTTATAACAGAAAAATTTATGGAGAAGAATTAAAGAAAATAGTTTAATTGTATTATAAAATTTAATTGAAATAAAGTTGGATATTGGCAGAAAATTAAATATATATAAATATGTATAAGGTTATATTAAAATATTATTGATTTTTTATTTTAGTATAACCTTGTATTGTTATTAATACATGAAAAATATTGTAATAGGCTAAAAACAATAGTATTATGTTTATAGATAAAAAACTTGTTAGGAGGTAAATTTATGCCAACAATAACTTTAAAAAATGGTGTGGACATACTTATTAGAGAGGCAGTAAAAGAAGATGCTCAAAACATTATAGATTTTTATAATGAAGTAGGAGGGGAAACTCATTTTCTCTCATTTGGAAAAGATGAATACAAAGTATCATTAGAAGAACAAGAAAATGCTATAGAAGCAGCAAAAGCATCTGATAATTCAGTAAAACTGATTGCATTTATAGATAGTGAGATAGTTGGTATTGCGACAATTGATTCTAATCAAAAAGCAAAAGGAAAGCATGTTGGAGTATTAGGAATTGTTGTAAAAGAAAAATATTGGGGAATTGGATTGGGAAAAAGACTGATGTTAGACCTTATAGAATGGTGTAAATCAAATGGAATAACTAAGAAAATAACTCTTGTTACTAATGAAGAAAATCATAGTGCTATAGGATTATACAAAAAGGTTGGATTTGAAGTAGAGAGTATATTAAAGAAAGAATGTTATTATAATGGTGTTTATACAGATTTAGTAGGAATGTCACTTTTATTAGGAATATAATTAGTGTACATTTTATCTCGAAAAAAGTATATTAAGTATGGTATAATTAAAAAAGAATATAACTTAATATAATTTTGGAGGACGAATTATGAAAAATCTGTGTAAAATATCAGATGATTATTTAAACAGCAAACTGAAGTATTTAAAGTTATTATCAAAACAATATCCAAGTATATCAAAAGCAAGTACAGAAATAATAAATTTAGAGGCTATATTAAATCTTCCAAAGGGAACAGAACATTTTATAACAGATGTACATGGCGAATATGAGCCATTTGTGCACGTATTAAAAAATGGTTCTGGTGTAATAAAGAGAAAAATAGAAGAATTGTTTTCAAATACAATAAGAGATAGCGAGAAAAAGATGTTGGCAACTCTTGTATATTATCCTGAACAAAAGTTAGACCTAATAATTAAGCAAGAGGAAAATATAGATGATTTTTATAGAATAAATATTTATAGACTTATAGAACTTTGTAAGTATGCTTCTAGCAAATATACTAGGTCCAAAGTTAGAAAACTTTTGCCAGAAAATTTTAAATACATAATAGAAGAAGTTTTACATGAGCATGTCAAAAGTGAACATAAAGAAGAGTACTATAAAAGTATAGTTGAAACAATAGTCAACATAGGGATAGCAAAAGAATTTATAATTGCTATTTCTACAGTCATACAAAAATTAGTTGTTGATAGATTGCATGTAATAGGAGATATTTACGATAGAGGTCCAAGACCAGATATAATTGTCGACAAGCTTATTGAACATCATTGTGTAGATATTCAATGGGGAAATCATGATATATTATGGATGGGGGCAGCATCAGGTGAAAAAACTTGTATAGCAAATGCTCTTAGAATATCAGCTAGATATGCTAATTTAGACATTGTAGAAGACATATATGGAATAAATCTATTACCTCTAGCAACTTTTGCTATAGATACATATAAGGATGACCCTTGTAAAGAATTTATTCCAAAGATTAATGACCAAAGTGTAACAATAACAGAAAAGTCGTTGATGGCTAAGATGCACAAAGCAATAAGTATAATCCAATTTAAGCTTGAAGGTGAAGTTATAAGAAGAAGACCTGAATTTGAGATGGAACATAGACTTTTGCTTAATATGATAAACTATGATGAAGGTACAATTACTTTAAATGGAAAGACATATAAATTAAAAGATACTTATCTGCCTACAATAGACAAAAAAGACCCATACAAATTAACAATAGAAGAAAAAAATGTTATTGATAAATTGGTATCCTCATTTAGAGGTAGTGAAAAATTACAAAAACACGTTTCGTTTTTATTTTCTAAAGGAAGCATATATTTAAAGGCAAACTTAAATTTACTTATTCATGGATGTGTACCATTAAATGAAGATGGAAGTTTTATGTCTATGAATATAATGGGAAAAGAGTATAAAGGTAAGGCTCTTATGGATAAAATGGAATCTCTAGCAAGAGAAGGGTTTTTCTTTAAGGATAAGGCAGAAGAAAAGTTATATGGTATGGATATTATGTGGTATTTGTGGACTGGAAAATGTTCATCATTATTTGGCAAAGATGATATGACAACATTTGAAAGATACTTTATAGCAGAAAAAGAGACTCATAAAGAAAATAAGAACCCTTATTTTAAGCTTAGAGAAAATGAAATGGCTTGTAAAAGAATATTTGAGGAATTTGATTTAGAACTTAATGAATCACATATAATAAATGGTCATGTACCTGTAGAAAGTAAAAATGGAGAGAGTCCAATAAAAGCTAATGGTAAAATTCTTGTTATAGATGGTGGTTTTTCTAGAGCGTATCAAAAAACGACTGGTATAGCTGGATACACTTTGATATATAATTCTAGAACTCTACAATTAGTATCACATGAACCATTTAATTCTGCTGAGGAAGCTATTGCAAATGAAAGCGATATTTTATCGACAACTGTTGTAGTAGAGCATAAGGCAAAGAGAAAAATGGTGAGAGATACCGATGAAGGAGTAAAAATACAAGAAGAAATAGAAGATTTAAAGCTACTTTTAATGGCTTATAAAAAAGGACTAATAAAAGAAATGTAATTATTATAGAGACACTTCATATTTGAAGTGTCTTTTTTATTGAGTAATATCTTATAAAGATTAATAATAGTAGTTTAATAGAGTCTATGTATTAAGTGAATCCAAAAGAAATGGAGTCATTTTTTTATTGATAAATATTATTTTAAAAAATATATATGTTTTGGTAATATTCCTTGTCCTTTATAAATAGAATTATATAAACAAAGGAGGAGGACAAGAAATGAATAAACTTTCTGATGAAATAATAAACTCTCTTTCTACAACTATAAGAGAAAAGGTAGAAAAAATCTCAAACAATAATCTAAATATAGAAGAAATTAGGTTACGCTCACAAAAACCATTGATACTAAATGCAAACTCTAAGGATTATTTTTATAATCAAAAAACTATGACACTCGATTTAAATCAACAAGACTCATATGTAGTGACAAGAGAAGATGTAGAGCAAACTTTTCAAATAATATGTAAATACTCAATACATTCATTTATGGATGATATAAAAAAAGGATTTATAACTTTGAGAGGAGGGCATAGAGTAGGATTAGTTGGGAAAGCAATAGTAGAAGATGGACAAGTCAAAAATATAAAGCATATATCGTCTTTAAATATAAGAGTATCAAGAGAAATCATTGGATGCTCAAATAAGATTTTAAGTCATATCATAAATGGAAAAAATCAGATTAATAATACTCTGATAATATCGCCACCTCAATGTGGAAAAACAACTTTAATAAGAGATATAGTAAGGAATTTAAGTAATGGTAATGAGGATTATGGGTTTAAAGGCTTAAAAGTAGCTCTAGTGGATGAGCGTAATGAGATAGCAGGTGCTTATCTAGGAGTTCCACAAATGGATGTTGGGATAAGGACTGACATAATAGAAACTTGCCCAAAAGACTTGGGGATTACGATGCTTTTAAGGTCTATGTCGCCAAATGTTATTGTGACAGATGAGATTGGAAGTGAAAAAGAGATAAAGGCATTATATACAGCATTAAATGGAGGGATAGGACTAATAACTACTGTACATGGAGATTCGATAGAGGATATACAAAATAGAAAAGAATTAAATAGGCTTCTAGATAAAGAATTATTTAAAAAAGTTATAATTCTTTCTGCAAAAAGAGGTGCTGGAACAATTGAAAAAATTTATGATTTAGAAGAAAAGAGATGGTATTTTGCAAATTAAGATAATTATTATAGCTCTTTTAATAGGAAGTAGTTATTTGATAGGTGAACACATATACAAGACTTATACTCGTAGACATAAACAATTAAATGATTTAATAAGAGTTTTAGAAATATTAAGGATGGATTTATCTTTCGGACTTTATACATTGGAAGAGATTTTTAAGAGGATAGGTGGTAATAAAGAATTTTGTTTTTGGAAGTTTTTTCTTCAAGTATCAGAAGAGCTTCACAATGAACAAGGCAAAACTTTAGAAATGATAATATTAGAAAATCTTGATGTTTTAAACAAAGAGACTTATCTAGGTAATAAAGAAATTGAGGAGTTAAAAAATCTAATACTTACTTTAGGTAAAAGTGATATAGAGTCACAACAAAGAATGATAGATTTATCTATAGAAAATTTAAAAAAACAGACTTATGAGACAAAAGATGACATAAACAAAAAAGGTGTATTGTATAAAAAATTAGTCACATTTATAGGCATAGGTATATGTATTATATTGATTTAAATATGGGGAGGTTTATTATGGAGATATCATTGATATTAAAGGTTGCAGGCGTTGGGATTCTAATATCAGTATTGAATATGATATTGGAAAAAACAGATAGAAAAGATTGGGCAGGTCTTACTACATTGGCAGGTGTGATAATCGTATTGGGAATGGTAATAACAGAAATAAGTGATTTATTTAATACTGTAAGAACAATGTTTCAACTTTACTAAAGGGAGGGAGTAATTTGGAAATAATGCAATTAATAGGAATTGCAATCATTTCAACTACACTCTGTTTAGTAATTAAAAAAGATAGACCAGAAATAGCAAATTTCATAGCTATAATAACTGGAGTAATAATACTATTATCAGTTATGTTTAAGCTGAACTTTATAGTAGATAGCATACAAGATTTAGCTAATAAAGCTAATATCCCAACCATGTACATATCATTAATAATAAAATTAATTGGGATAGCATATTTAATGGAATTTGCAATACAACTTTGCAAAGATTGTGGGGAAGGAAACATTGCTTCTAAGTTAGAGTTTGGAGGAAAAATAATAGTGATGTCAATGTCTTTCCCTATACTTCTATCCATTGTAGAAATGGTAGTGAACATAATTCCATAGTTGTGTATCTTAAGATAACTATAGGTATATTAAAGAGATTTCGTTGTATTGAGGTTTATAGAGTGAAGAGAGGCATGGTTGCTTATGAAAAAAAGATTTTTACCAATGATTATAGGTTTTGTATTTACTTTCTTTTTTATAAATATCTTTGCTATTATGATATTCGCCAATGAAGTACCAAGTAGTGAAGATAAGGAATATGGTGAAACAAAAAATAGCATAGATAAATATATAGATGGGCAGTTAGACAAGCTAGATATAAATGAAATACAAGACTATATAAATAAGGAAATAGTTATTAATGATGTTAATTTAAAATCGTTTGTAAAAGATTTAATTAGTGGCAAAAAAAATATCTTAGATTTATTTAATAAAGATGGATTGAAGATATTGATGTTTGACGAATTTAAAGCAAGTTTAAAGGTAGTAGCAGTGATTTTAGTACTGGCTTTATTATCATCAATTTTAAAAAGCTTAGAAAACTCTTTTTCATCAGGTGCAGTAAGTCAAATCGCAACATATATAATATTTATCACAATGGTATCACTCACACTTGTTGGATTTAAGGATGTATTACAGATTTGCTATGATGCAATAGACCATACTGTAGGTCTCATGCAAGTTATAATGCCAATATTAATAACATTTTTACTTTTAATTGGATTTCCAATAACATCTACTACTTTGAATCCTATCTTTATAGGAGGAGTAACATTTATAAACGTATTTTTCAAGAACTTTTTATTTGTATCAATTACTGTTGCATTTGGTATTTTAATAATAAACAATTTATCAAAAAATATAAGGTTAAAACGATTTTTCTCCTTTGTAAAGCAAATAAATTATGTTTCTATTGGGGCGATGTTTACCGTTTATTTAGGACTTGTATCTATACAAGGATTGTATGTAACTAGTTTTGATAAATTCAGTGTCAAGACTGCTAAGTTTGCTATAGGTAATTTTATTCCTGTTGTTGGAGGATTTGTATCTGATTCTGTGGATATTCTATTATCTTCATCTCAGCTTATAAAAAATATATTTGGAGGAATAGGGCTTATCTTACTTGTTGGAATTTGTTTACTTCCAGTTATAAAAATTTTATCAGTAATAGTAGTGTACAAGTTAGCTGCAATAATTGTAGAGCCAGTTGGAGAAGATGGAATATCTAATTTTTTAAATGAAGTTGCAAATCTAATGATAATAATGCTAGCATCAGTAATTGCCATAACAATAATGTTCTTTGTAACTGTGGCTATCTTGACATCGATAAGTGTCGTAAGTCAAGGATAATATATATCAATATAAAATTGCATCGAATTTAAAGTTTGTAGAGAGGAGGAAGCTATGTTAGAGGGCATAAAGGCATGGATTGTTAGTGTTTTAATAGGAGCATTTATAGTAAATATAGTAGATATGATTTTACCAAGTTCTAAGATAAAACCTTATGTCAACTTAGTTTTAAACTTTATGTTTGTATTTATTGTAATAACTCCAGTAGTAGGATTTTTTTCAAAAGATATGAGCTTAGAAGATAGAATCTTGAAGTCTATGGGTAACTACAACAAACAATATGTAGATAGTACAAATGCTTTAGCAAAAGAAACTGGAAACAATAGTTTATCTAAAGGATATGAGGATGGTTTAAAAGAAGTGCTTAAATTGAAACTTGATGAGTATGGTTACGATTTAGAAGATATAGAGCTTAACGGAGCAAATATAAATAATATAAAAATAAAAGAAAAAAATGATAGTACAAAAAGTAATGGCAATATTGATGAAGAAAATAAAAATAATAGTACTAAAGAGGATGAAGAAAACATAAACTCTAATGACAAAGAAAATTCTAAACAAGTTTTTAAAAAAGGTACAGAATATGAACTGAACCTAAATGAAAACAAATTAAAAAATGACTTAATAAAGGTGCTTGATGTTTCTATAGAAGATATACAAATTGATAAATAGGAGTTGGGAGAATGTTGAAAAACTTAAATGACAAAGATAAGAGAAAGGTATATTCACTAATAACTATAGCTGGAATCTGTGTGGTGTCATTAGTCTTATTGTCTTGTTTTCCTAGTAGCAAAAGCGATAAACAAGTTGGAAAAACAGAGGCTAACAAAAATACTGAAAAACAAGTTACTAAAGAACAAGAAAAAGATGATTTGGAATCAAAGTTAACAACAATACTATCTAAAATTGATGGTGCAGGGGATGTTGATGTAATGGTTACATTTGAATCAAGTGAAGAAATACAACCTGCTTTTAATTCAAATCAAACAACAGAGACAACAGAGGAAAAAGATGCACAAGGAGGAGAAAGAACAGTTACGACTTCTAGTGAAAATAAAACAATGATAACTTCAAATTCAAGTGACCCTGTAGTTATAAAAACTACAGAGCCAAAGATAAAGGGAGTGATAGTAGTAGCAAGTGGAGCTAATGACCCAAGTGTGAAAGAAACACTTTATAGTGCAGTACAAACATCATTACAAGTGGCTGGACATCAAGTAGAAATATATTCTAAATAAATACATATAACCGGGGGGATAAATGAATGAAGTTTAATTATAAGGGAAGAGGATTTGTAATAATAACTTTAACTGCAATGTTGGTTGTAGTAGGAACAGTGAATTATCAATTGAGTAAGAAATCTTTATTAGAAACATCAAAAGAGTTTAAGGCATATGAAGAAGCTCAATTACAGAAAAATACTGACGATAGTGATAGTAGTAAAACAGAGGATTCTAGTAATGTGAATAAACAAGATGCAAAAGAAAGTGCTGATATAGAAATAGTTGATAGTAAAGCTAGTAAAGTAAAAGAAAAGGTAACTGAAACAAGTAAAGAAATAAAAGAACAACTATCATCTGAGAAAAACATGAAAAAAGCATCTTATATTTTAGATATGAAAATGAATAGAGAAAAGCAAAGAAATGAACTAGTTCAAGATTTAAATGAAATGATAAATAATCCATCTACAACAGAAGAATCTAGAAAAGAAGCTTCTAATATGAAATTAAATATAGTTAAAATTCAAGAAAAAGAACTTCAAATAGAAAATCTCTTGAGTACAAAAGGATATGAAGAAGCATTAGTTTATATAAGTGATAGTAAAGTCAATGTAGTGGTAAATGAAGCTAAATTAGATAAGAAAGATGCAGCAAAAATATTTGACTTAGTTGCAGAACAAGCTAATGTAAAGTATGAAAATATTAAACTTACAAATAATAATAAAAAGTAAAAAATAAACCTCAGAATTAACTGAGGTTATTTTCTTGCAAAGTAGACTTGTATTTGGTATTATTATACTTATAAAAATAGTTCCTTAAAATCAGGAGGTAAGTTTTAATATGGAAGATAATAAGTTTGGACAAGTAAAAATATCTAATGATGTAATAGCTACAATAGCTGGTCTAGCAGCATTAGAAGTTGAAGGCATAGAAACTACAGCAACATTAACAGATAAGTTGTTAAAAAATAATGGAGTAAAAATACAAATAGAAGAAGAGGATGTTAATTTAGATGTAATGGTTATGATAAAATATGGGATGTCAATACCAGATACAGCTTTTAAAGTTCAAGAAAATGTAAAAAATACTGTTGAGACAATGACAGGACTGAAGGTTTCTCAAGTAAATATACACATTCAAGGAATCAGCTTTAAGAAAGATAAAGTTGATAAAGAAGAAGCAAAAGCAACTAAGAAAAATTAATATTAGCCCTCTGAAAAGTCAGAGGGTTTTTTGTTGGCATTTGATTTTTATATAGATAATTAAACTTAAAGGAGAATTTTGATTGATGAAAAAAGATAGGGCACAAAAGAGTACAACAAGAGAATATATAATGAAACTTATATACCAGATAAATATTAATAAGGAAGATTTTGAAACTTTAGATGATAAAGTAGATATTTTTTTAAATGATAATTCAGAACATATTATAAATAGATATGAAGAGCTTGCACTTCAGTATTCAAATAATGCAAATTTAAAGCTAGAAGATACTAAGCTTGAAGATGTTATAGACAGAAACTATATAAGCAGAGTATGCAAAGCACTAAAAGAAAATCATGATAAGATAGATGAGTTAATAAACAAGCATGCTAAAAACTGGACAGTAGATAGAATGCCAAAGGTAGATGTGTCTATACTTAGATTATCTGTATGTGAAATAGCTTATTTGGACACTCCTAATAAAGTGTCAATAAATGAAGCTGTAGAGCTTGCAAAGATATATTGTGATGATAAGTCTCCTAAATTTATAAATGGTATATTGGGAAGTGTTGTTGATGAAATCGGTAAATAATATAATAATTGGAATTGATACTAGCTGCTATACTACTTCTATAGCAGCTATCTCTTTAGATAAGAAAGTTATCTTTAATGAGAAAATAATGCTAGAAGTAAGAGAAAATACAAAAGGACTAAGACAAAGTGAAGCTGTATTCCAGCATGTAAATAATTTAGGGCTTTTAAGTGATAGAGTAAAGTCATTTAAAGATAAGTTTAATATAGAAGGTGTCTGTTCAACTATAAGACCTAGACCAGTTGAAAACTCATATATGCCTGTATTTAATGTAGGATATAATTTTGGAAAGTTATTATCAAGTATATATGGTTGTAGATTTTATGAGACTACTCATCAAGAAAATCACATTGAAGCAAGTTTATTAAATAGTAAGTTAAAAAATAATAATAGATTTATTTCTGTTCATATGTCTGGTGGCACTACAGAGATACTTTTAATAAACAAAATGGATGATAATTATAATATATTGGATAGTAGCTTAGGTGCAATTACCAGAATAAGTAATAAAAAAGATGATAAAAGTAAGCTATACAATAATTTTGGATATAATATAGATATAATTGGAGGAAGTAAAGATATTAGCTTTGGTCAACTTATAGATAGAGTAGGAGTTAAGTTGGGGTATAAGTTTCCTTCAGGAAAATATTTAGATGAAAATGCTTTAAATTGTAACTTTAAAATAGAAAGTGGTCTGAAAACTTCTGTGAGAGATGGATATATGAATTTATCTGGATTAGAGAATCAGGTAAACAAGATTATAAAAGATAATAAAGATAATACTAATCAAAAAGAATATGTATCTAAATTAGTATTAGATTCAGTAGTTAGAAATATGTTTAAATCTTTAGTTTATTTATGTGAAACTTATAATGTAGATGAAGTAGTTTTTGCAGGTGGAGTTTCTGCAAGTAGGTATATTCTTAAAGAATTAAGTCTAAAATTAAGAAAAAAACATATAGAAGCTCATTTTACAGAACCACAATATTCAACTGATAATGCTGTTGGGTGTGCTATAATAGGATTGAATAGCTTTTTAGGAGAAAGAGTATGAAACTAAGAGCTTTAGATATAAGTGAAGCAAACTCATATATTAAAAGAATTTTAATAAACGACCCAATACTTTCTAATCTTAAGGTTAAAGGAGAGATTTCCAATTTTAAGGTTCATAGTAGTGGGAATGTATATTTATCACTTAAAGATGAAACATCAAAGTTAAACTGTGTAATTTTTAAAAGTAATTTTAATCGTAATCTAAAATTAGACAATGGTGTGAAAGTTATAGCTAGTGGATACATATCGGTCTACGAAAGAGATGGTGCGTATCAATTATATATTAATGAAATTGAAATAGAGGGAATAGGGAATTTACACATAGAATTTAATAGATTAAAAGAAAAACTTGCTAAAGAAGGTTTATTTGACTCTAAATACAAGATACCTATACCTAAAATGCCAAACTCAATTGGAGTTATAACATCTCCAACAGGTGCTGTTATAAGAGATATAATAAATGTTATAAAAAGAAGATACCCTAAAATTAATATAAAGCTTTATCCAGTAACGGTTCAAGGAGATAAATCAGCAGAAGAAATATGTGAAGCAATCAGATTTTTTAATCATATGAAGAATGTTGATACACTTATAATTGGTAGAGGCGGGGGTTCAATAGAAGAGCTTTGGTCTTTTAATGATGAAATGGTAGCAAGAGAGGTTTTTAATTCTCAGATTCCAATAATATCAGCAGTTGGGCATGAAACTGATTTTACTATTTGTGACTTTGTATCTGATATGAGAGCACCAACACCATCCGCAGCAGCAGAGATTGCTACTCCATCGTTAGATGATATAAATTACAAACTTGGAAATATAAAAAGTAGAATGAGTAAGTCTCTTACAAATCAAATTGAGCTAGACCAATACAGGTTAGAATCAGCATTTAACAAGATAAATAACTATTTAGATTCTTATACAATAAAAGATAAAGTTATACAATTAGATAAAATATATGATAAAATAATTTTTGGAATAGAAAATAATTTGAAATTGGAAGATGAGAAACTAATAAAGATTGGAGCATTACTTCATAATTTAAGTCCATTAGCTACTATGGATAGAGGTTATAGCATAGCCCAAAAAGATGGAAAAGTAATAAACAGTATAAAAGGATTGAAAACAAAAGATAACATAGACATAGTCTTAAAAGATGGAAATCTGGAATGTATGATAGATAAAATTGAAAATAAAGAGGTATAGTATGAATTTAACTTATGAAGAAGCTTATAAAAGATTAGAGAGTATATTAAATGAACTAGAATCTAAAAATGCTAGCTTAGATGAATCTTTAAGCTTGTATGAAGAAGGTATAAGCCTTTACAAACATTGTAATAAGCTTTTAGATGATGCTAAATTGAAAATAAGTAAATTTAATCAATTAGGAATAGAAGAAGATTTTAAAATTGAGGAGGAATAAAATTGGAATTTAAACAATGTCTGAAAGAAAAAGCAAGTTTTATAGAAAATGTACTTAAAGAATATATGCCTAAAGAAGAAGGGTATCAAAAAACAGTTATTGAAGCTATGAACTACAGTTTAAGTGCTGGAGGCAAGAGATTAAGACCAATACTTACATTAGAAGCTTGTAAAGTAGTTGGAGGTAATGAAGAAGAAGCTATTCCTTTTGCTATGGCCATTGAAATGATACATACATATTCACTAATACATGATGATTTACCAGCTCTTGATAATGATGACTTAAGAAGAGGTAGACCAACAAATCATAAAGTATATGGAGAAGCTATGGGTATTTTGGCAGGCGATGCTTTATTGAATTATGCTTTTGAAGTTATGCTTTCAGGTTCAATCAATAAAGAAAATCCAGAAAAGTATTTAAAAGCTATAAATGAAATTGCTAAAGGTGCTGGTATATATGGCATGATAGGTGGTCAGGTAGTAGATGTAGAAAGTGAAAATAAACAAATTGAAAAAGAAAAATTAGATTATATACATATGAATAAAACTGCAGCAATGATGGTGGGTTGTATGAGAGCAGGAGCTACTATCGGTGGAGCAAATTCAGAACAGATGGAAGAAATAACTAAATATGCAAAAAATATCGGATTATCATTCCAGATAGTAGATGATATACTAGATATAGTGGGAGATGAAGCTAAATTAGGTAAGAAAGTTGGAAGTGATATAGAAAATCACAAGTCAACATACCCATCACTTTTAGGTTTAGATAAATCTAAAGAAATTGCATATAATTTGATTGATGAAGCAAAGAAAAGTATAGAAAAATTATCTGACGATGTAGATTTTTTAAAGGGATTGGCTGAATATATAATAGATAGGGAATACTAAAATATACAGCTAAAATCGAGGAGGGAAAAATGGACTTTTTTTCGGAGATTTTTAACAATGGGGCTTTGGGAATAAGTCTGATTGCTTGTTTCTTAGCACAATTTATAAAAATATTTACTGGCAAGGAAAAAAGAATTGAGTTATCAAGAATACTTATTTCAGGAGGTATGCCTAGTTCCCATAGTTCTTTTGTTACAAGTTTAGCTACAGTGGTAGGTATTGAAAAAGGGTTTAATTCTACTGATTTTGCTATAATTACTGTGCTTGCCCTGATTATAATGTATGACGCAGCAGGTGTTAGACGGGCTGTAGGTAAGCAAGCTATCATATTAAATCAAATAGTAGCGGATATACAGCATGGAAAGCATATAGAGCAGAAGAAATTAAAAGAATTAATAGGTCACACACCACTAGAAGTTTGGTTTGGAGCTTTACTTGGGATAGTAACAGCTTTAATATTGATGTAAATTTAAAATTTACAAAATAAAGGTGAGGATAATATGTATAAATATTTAGATAAAGTAAATTCTCCAAAGGATATAAAAAATATGAGCATAGAAGAAATGGATTTACTTGCAAAAGATATAAGAAAATTTTTAGTAAAATCTGTTTCTAAGACAGGCGGGCACTTAGCTTCTAATTTAGGAGTAGTTGAGCTAACATTAGCACTTCATAAAGTGTTTAACAGTCCTAAAGATAAAGTCGTATGGGATGTAGGACATCAATCTTATGTTCATAAAATAGTTACTGGAAGAAAAGATTATTTTGTATCTTTAAGACAATTTAATGGACTAAGTGGTTTTCCAAAGGAGAGTGAAAGTCCTCATGATATTTTTGACACAGGACATAGTAGTACATCTATTTCTGTAGCTACAGGTATTGCCTGTGCTAGAGACATAAAAAAAGAAAACTACAGTGTTATATCTGTAATTGGAGATGGTTCTATAACTGGAGGTATGGCACTTGAAGCTTTAAATCAATTAGGATATATCAATACCAATATGATAGTAATTCTTAATGATAATGAAATGTCCATAGATAAAAATGTTGGTGGAATGTCTAAATATCTGTCAAGTATTATAAGAAACTCAACAGTTGAAAAAATGACAGATGAAGTTGATAAAATTTTAAATGTTACACAAACAGGTGAGATTTTATCTAAGACTGCACATAGATTTAAAGATAAGTTAATGTATAGCTTTTCGCCTCAAGATTGTTCATTTTTTGATTCATTAGGTATAAAATATTATGGTCCTATAGATGGTCATAATACTAAAGAATTAATAGATACATTGAGAAAGGCTAAACATAAAAAAGGGCCTGTACTTTTACATGTAATTACGAAAAAAGGAAAAGGGTACAGATTTGCAGAAGAGCAACCTGATAAATATCATGGAGTATCAAAGTTTGATATAAAGACAGGAGTAACATCTTCAAAAGTTAAGTCTATGTCAGTTAGTGTTGGAGAAAAACTGGTTGATATGGCTAGTAATAATGAAGATATAGTAGCAATAACGGCTGCAATGCCATCTGGTACTGGGTTAAATTTATTTGAAAGAGCATACCCAAAAAGATATTATGATGTTGGTATAGCTGAACAACACGCAACAGGGTTTGCAGCAGGTCTTGCAAAAAGTGGGATGAAACCTTATTTTGCTGTATATTCATCGTTTTTGCAAAGAGCATACGACCAAATTATTCATGATGTATGTATAACTAAAAAGCCAGTTACTTTTCTTATAGATAGAGCTGGACTAGTTGGAAATGATGGAGAAACTCATCATGGTATGTTTGATTTAAGTTACTTGAATTCTATTCCAAATATTGTAGTAATGGCACCAAAAGATACAAGAGAGATGGAACTTATGATGGATTTATCATTAAAGCTAGACTATCCATCAGCAATTAGATATCCAAGAGGAAATAGCTATTACTTGGACAAGGGAGAATATAAAGAACTTGTATTAGGAAAGTATGAAGTATTAGATGATGGACAAGATACAGTTATACTTTCTATTGGAAGTATGGTGAAACATGCTTTAGAAGCTAAAGAACTATTGTTGAAGGAAGGAATAAATCCAACAATAGTTAATGCTAGATTCTTAAAGCCAATGGATGAAGATATGTTGAATATTTTATTAAAGAATCACAAAAATGTAGTTACAATAGAAGATAACATTGTAACTGGAGGGTTTGGAAGTAGAATAAACAAGTTTATTATAGATAATGAGTATAAGGTAAATATACTCAATATAGCAATACCAGAAGAATTTATAAAGCATGGTAATGCAGATGAATTATATGATTTTGTAGGACTATCACCAAAAGGTATTGCTGATAAAATAAAAAAGTTAGTTATTAAATAAAAAATTAATGAAAATATTATAAATTAAGACTGATATAAAATATAAAATTTATCAATTAAATAAATATCAGGTGTGTTACTTTAAGCTACTTTAGTTATTATTAAAGTAGCTTTTAACAGAAAGGTAATTTTATGAAAAAGAGAATAGATTTATTGTTAGTAGAACAAGGTCATTTTGAAAGTAGAGAAAGAGCTAAAAAAGCAATAATGGCTGGTCTAGTTTTTGTTGATAATCAAAGATGTGATAAGGCTGGTACAGAAGTAAAAGAGGACTGTAATATAGAAGTAAAAGGAAATCCAATACCATACGTTAGTAGAGGTGGTTTAAAGCTTGAAAAAGCTATGAAAAACTTTGATTTAACTATTGATGGAAAAGTATGTATGGATATAGGTGCATCTACAGGTGGTTTTACAGATTGTATGTTAAAAAATGGAGCAATAAAAGTATTTTCTATAGATGTTGGTTATGGGCAACTTGCTTGGAAATTAAGACAAGATGATAGAGTTGTGTGTATGGAGAGAACAAATATAAGAAATGTGACAATAGAAGATACAAAGCAGTTTGCAGATTTCGCATCAATTGATGTGTCTTTTATATCATTAAAACTAGTACTTCCAAAAGCTAAGGAGTTAGTACGTCATGACGGAGAAATTGTCGCTTTAATTAAACCACAATTTGAGGCAGGAAGAGAAAAAGTAGGTAAAAAAGGTGTAGTTAGAGAAAAATCGACACATATAGAAGTCATAAAAATGATTTCTGACTTTTCTGTTGGAAATGGATTTGAAATTTTAGGATTAGACTTTTCTCCAATTAAAGGGCCAGAAGGAAATATAGAGTATCTAATTCATCTGAGAAATGGAAATGAAGGTTATGAGTTTGATAGTAACACATACGATAATAAAATAGTGGAAGTCGTTGAGGCTTCACATAATTTAGACAAATAGGCTAAAAGGGGGCTTAGACTTGATCCTCGAATTATATATGAAAAATTGTGCTTTAGTTGAAGAGCTAAGGTTGAGTATTGATAAAAATTTAAATATACTTACAGGTGAAACTGGTTCAGGAAAATCTATAATAATAGATGCGCTTGGACTTTGTCTAGGTGATAAATATGATAGGTCTTTTCTAAGAAAAGGAACAGACAAGGGACTTGTTGAAGCCGTATTTTTATCAGATAATATATATCTAAAAAAAATACTAGACGAAAATGATATAAGTATAGAAGATGATAATTTGTTAGTCATAACTAGATTGATATATTCAGATGGAAAGAGCACTGCTAGAATAAATGGAAGAACTGTTAAAGTATCTCTTCTTAGAGAAATCGCATCAACACTTATAGATATACATGGTCAACATCAAAATCAGGCTTTATTTAATAAAGACACTCATTTGAAATTTCTAGACCTTTTTGGAGAGAATGAATTAGAAAAATTCAAAGTTGCCTATAAAAAAGTGTACAACAAGTATAGTGAAGTAAAAAAGGCTTTAAATTGTTTAACAGAAAATAAGGATGAGATGCAAATTCAAAGAGAAATAGATTTGTTAAAATTTCAAATAAATGAAATTGAGGTAGCAAATTTAAATAAGAATGAATATGAAGATTTATTAAAACAAAGAGAAGTTTATAGAAATAGTGAAAAGATATATAATAACTTGAATTTAAGTTATAGCAAGTTACATAATGGTGAGTATAATGTTATTGACCTAATAGGTCTTGCATCTAAAGAACTTAATGACATATCAAAATATGATAGTGTTTTGAGTGAATATAGTGATACTGTAGAAAGAATTATGTATGAGTTACAAGATATATCTAGTGATATAAGAAATTACAAAGATAATATAGACTTTGAGCCTTATGAATTAGAGCAGATTGAACTTAGAATTGATGAGATTAACAATTTAAGAAGAAAATATGGAGATAGTATAGACGATATATTTGAGTATTATGAAAAGATAAAAGATAGATTAGACGAGATACTAAATAGAGATGAAAGAGTTGAACAGTTAAAAAGTCAACTTATGAATATAGAAGAAGATTTAAAAATAAAAGCTAATAAATTGACTAAAGCAAGAACAGAAGTAGCAACTACTTTAGAGAAAATACTTCTTGATGAATTAAAAAGCTTAAACATGAAAAATGTAATGTTCAAAGTTAATTTTGAAGAAGGCCCATTTACTTTAAATGGAATAGATGATATTGAATTTATGATATCTTTTAACTTAGGAGAAGATATTAAACCTATATATAAAGTTGCATCAGGTGGTGAGATGTCTAGGTTTATGTTGGCATTTAAGACAATCTTGGCTGATATAGATGATATTGATACATTAGTGTTTGATGAAATAGATACAGGTATAAGTGGTATAGCAGCACAAATTGTTGGTGAGAAATTGAGTGATATAGCAAAGAAAAAACAAATAATATGTATAACACACTTACCTCAAATTGCGGCAAATGCTGACACTCATTATTGTATAGAGAAAGATACTTCAAATAATAGGACATTTACTAATGTTAGTAAATTAAATCAATCTCAAAGAAAAAATGAAATTGCTAGGCTTATAGCAGGTAATAATATAACAGAGAAAACTATCGAACATGCAAGTGAAATCATTGAAATGGCTAAAAAATGCTAGTGAAGAAAGGTTGTTCTAAATAGGTGTAAAGAATTTTCTATCTGAATACTTTACATCTATTTTTTATGATTAAATTATTTAGTGAATATATTAAAAATATAAAATTTAAAAGTTATATCAATTTGTAACTTTGAAATTTTTAGATGCTTAAGTATAATATTATGTATAAGGTATTAGTGAGGGGGGCATAAATTGAATAAAAAAAATACTATGCACTTAATTTTTACAATTGTAATTTTTATTTTATTATGGTATATGATATTGACAATGAATGAAATTAACAAAAACATAGAAAACTATAATAATAAATTAGAGTATTTGTCACAAGAAATTATGAATACCAAGTCAGATATTAGTAATACGATAAATGAAGAAATGTCAAAAAGCTATATAACTAAAAGTATTGATTTAAAAGTTAAAAAGCTTGAAAAAGAAGAATGTACTATTGAGGTAGATATTCAATTGAGTAAGTTGGGTAAAAATGGCAAGGTATTTTTTATGTATAAAGAAGATAATGATAAATGGAATGAGATTGAAATGACAAAACACGGAGAATTATCGTATACTTGTGAGATGAAAATAAAGACAGGTAATGAATATGACTATAAAGTAGTTACAAATGGGACCATATCTGAAAGCTCAGATGTACAAAAGCTAACTACATCTGATTATATGCCTGAACAACCTGTATTTAATTCTGGAATAAGGGACAATAAAGAATATTTTATTGAAATAATAGAAAATAGTAATCTCTTAAATCATGAAAGTGAAAAGTCAAAAAATAAAGTCTATAATAGTATCAAATTGAAGAAAGTAGATATTATTGTAAATGAAGGGAAAAAAGATACTGTGTATAAAGCAAAATCTGTTAAAATATCAGATGCTGATAAAGATAATAGTCCAAATGAAAGTCAAGTAAATTATGAAGCAACTTTCCCTAAAAGGGATATTGGTAGTATAGTCTATATTAAAGCCAAACTTACATACAATAATGGAGTAGAGTACATAAAGGATATAACTGAAGATATAACTATGAGTTTACAAGATTTGGAAAAATAAATACATATACAAATAAATTTGGTCAATAAAATAGAGTATAAATAAAATTGCAGTAGTTTTATTTATACTCTATTAGATAAATTTATAATTTTAATTCCATATATCTAGCGCCTTCAATGGGATTATAAGTATACGGTTCTATATCATAGAAACCAAGTTTTTCATATAGTCCTTGAGCACTTTTCATGCTTGGAAGAGTGTCTAATCTCATATAGACATATCCAATTTCTTTAGCTTCTTTAACAATTTCTTCTAATAGTATTTTTCCTATCTTTAGTCCTCTAAATTGATTTCTTACAAATAATCTTTTTAATTCACATACTTTGTCTTCAAGCTTTTTTAAAGCAACACAACCTGCTAAATTTTCATCGACAAATACTAATATCAATGAACCTGAAGGTTTTATATATTTTCCTGGAAGTGTTTTTAATTCGTTATTAAAGTCTTGAAAACATAAGTCTATATCTAGAGAATTTGAATATTCAGTAAATAAAATTTTTACATTTTCAAGATTTTCTAAGTCTTCTTCTTCAACAAATTTTAAACTTATATTTTGAGCCATTTTATCCATCATTATATAAATATGTTTATATAATGATTTCACCTCCTTGATAGATGTATATTTTGTTAATATCAATTAGATTTTAATACCATTACTTTTTCACCGCCATAGTCAAGTTCTCCATTAAACTCAAATCCAAAATCTTTATAAAGCTTGATAGCTGTTTTGTTGTTATCAAATATACTAAGATACAATTCATCACAATTATATTCTTTTTTAAGAAGGTTTATAAGAAAATCTAAGGATGCTTTTCCATATCCTTTGCCTTGATATTTTGAATCAATCATAAATCTATCAAGCCAAACTCTATCATCTTCTAAGCGACCATACATAGCGAATCCTATTAATGAATTTTCATCATATATTCCTACAGGTATCCAAGCCGTTATAAATTTAGATTCAGCAATAGAAAGTGCATTACTTTCTATATAATCTAATTGACTTTTATCTACAGACAAATCAACTAAATCACGCCAATTATTTACGTCTGCAATTCTTACATTTAATTTCAAGATATTACCGCCCTTCAAACTTTTTCTTACAATATAATACTATCATATTATATATTAAAAATCACTTAGTAAGATGTTTAATAAGGTTTTTAAATGAATAAATTTTCTGGAAAAAGGAATTATAAATACATAATAATACAGCATAGGAGTAGATGAACATATGAACAAATCAAATAAAAATTTAAAAAATATTTGGATAATATTAGGAGCTGTATCGATTTTTATGATGGTTATAATCTTTCAAAATAAGAATTGTAATATAAATAAAGAGACTCCAATAGAAGCTTTTACAATTAAGAATCATGATAAAAAATTTGTATATCCACTTGGCAACATAGTTGGAGTAAAAGCCAATACAGATGGTGTATTGGTCTTAGGATATGAGGAAGAAGATGTAGATTATATTGGAGGTATACAAATTGGCGACAATATAGTAAAAATAGATAATAAAAGGATAAAAAATGGTCAAGATGTATCAGAAATTCTAAATAAAGCTAAGAAAAGTAAAGTTGAAGTTACTTTTGAGAGAAAAAATAAATACAAGACAGAAGTAATAGAAACTAAAAAAGAGAATGGTAAATATAAGCTTGGTCTTTGGGTAAGAGATAAGATATCTGGAATTGGAACTATGACTTTTTATGACCCTAGCATGGAAAAGTTCAAAGCAATTGGTCATGCCATAAAAGATTCGGATACTAATGAACTATTAAAAATAAAACAAGGATATATATATAAGCCAGAAAAGCTAAAAATAGTAAAGGCTAGTAATGAAAAAATAGGTAAAATAAAAGGCGACTTTAATGATAGCAATTTAATGGGTAATTTCTCGAATAACTCAGAGTTAGGTATAAGTGGTAATATCACAGAGAAACAGAATAAAGAATTTAATTTAGCGAATAAAGAAATGCAATTGATAGAAGTTGGCCGCCCACAAGATGTAAAAATAGGAGATGCAGTCATTCTTTTTGAAGATAAAAATAAAAATATAACAAGCTATGATATAAAAATAGAAAGTATAGTATATGATAAAGGAAATTATAGAGATATGGTAATAAAAGTAGTAGATGATAAGTTATTGGAATACACAGGAGGTATTGTGCAGGGGATGAGTGGAGCTCCAATAATACAAAATAATAAAATTATTGGTGCAATAACTCATGTTTTTAGAGATAATCCGAAAAAAGGATATGGTATTTTTATAGATGAAATGATAAAATTGTAGGTGAGGCATTAAAAAATTTTATTATTTTATCAATTATCTAGAAGGAATATAATTTTGAAGTGTCGAATATGCATTAGAGTAGATAATTAAGAGCAATTGTGTAAAAAGTTTAGTTTTCTGTAATAAGAAGATGTTTTTTAATGGGGGGATTTTTAGTGGAAAAAATCAAAATAGTTTTAGCAGATGACAATAAGGATTTTTGTCAGGTATTAAAAGAGTATTTGTCTAATGAGGATGATATCGATATATTAGGCATAGCTAAGGATGGAATTGAAGCATTAGACTTAGTAAAAAAGACACAACCGGACTTATTAATATTAGACGTAATAATGCCACATCTAGATGGATTAGGTGTAATTGAAAAATTGAATACAATGGATATACCTAAAATGCCAAAAATAATAGTACTATCAGCAGTAGGTCAAGATAAGATAACTCAAAGCGCAATAAATCTAGGAGCAGATTACTACATAGTAAAGCCGTTTGATTTTGTTGTGTTTATAAACAGAATTAGAGAATTGGTTTCTAATAGAGTTGCTCAAGTTGAGCCAAAGCCTAGACCAGTTCAAGAAACTCAAATGACTAGAAGTGATTTCGTTAAGAATGTAGGGAATATAGAAACAGAAATCACAAATATAATACATGAAATAGGAGTACCAGCTCATATAAAAGGATATTTATATTTAAGAGAAGCAATAAAAATGGTTATTGATAATGTTGAGCTTTTAGGTGCAGTAACAAAAGAGTTATATCCAAGTATAGCTAAAAAATTCAATACAACACCAAGTAGAGTTGAGAGAGCGATAAGACATGCGATAGAGGTTGCGTGGAGTAGAGGAAAAGTTGACACAATAAATCAACTATTTGGATATACAGTACACAATACTAAAGGAAAACCAACTAACTCGGAATTTATAGCAATGATTGCTGATAAATTAAGACTAGAGCATAGTATGGTTAAATAAATAGACACAAAAAGTAGGGCTTTTTAATTAAGGCATTGGCGATAAATATGTATTACAAGTAGCGAAATGGTATAACCAGTAGGGTTATACTGTTTCGCTATTTTAATAAGTATAAAATTTTTTCTTTATTTTTTCTTTACTATTCGTTCAATATATTAATATAATAAATTTATTTATACTATACTTATAGTATATGTCTTTATAAGTTACAAAATGGAAGGAGTTTATTTTTTAAGAATGAATGTTGAATAAAATATAATAAACTTTATATTTTAAAGAATATTGTTGAATGTGTTAAATAAAAAAATAATAGAATATAGTATTATAAATGCCAAAGATGCAAAACAAACTTAAAACATTTATTTTATTGTTAAGTAATGCTATAATATAATGTGATTTTAATAATGATAGTGGAGGTTTAAAAATGAGAGTCGAGGCCCCTATAAAAGTAGATCGAAAAACCAAAAAACTTGCTAAAAGAGTTGAAAGTGGGGAAATAGCAGTTATAAATCATATCGATATAGATGAAGTTGCTGCAAACTCTTTAGTAGAAGCTAAAATAAAACTTGTCATAAATGCGGCTCCTTCTATAAGTGGTAGGTATCCCAATAAAGGTCCAGGGATATTAACTGAAAATAATATACTAATAATTGATAATATTGGAGAAGAATTATTTGAAGAATTAAAAGAAGGAGAAACTATAGAAGTTGTAGATGGAAAGATATATAGAGAAGGAAAATTTTTAGGTGCAGGCGAAGTTTTAGACAAGTATGAAGTTTCACACCAAATAAAGGCTGCTTATGAGAATTTAGCTGTAGAATTGGATAGATTTATAGATAATACTATAGATTATGCTAAAAAAGAAAAAGGATTTATACTTGGAGAAGTAGAAATTCCAAAAGTGAAAACTAATTACGCTAATAAACATGTATTGATAGTTGTGAGAGGTCAGGACTATAAAGAAGATTTGAGTACAATGCTTTCTTATATAGAAGAGGTAAAGCCAGTCTTGGTTGGTGTTGATGGTGGAGCAGATGCTTTAATTGAGTTTGGATATACTCCAGATGTAATTGTAGGAGATATGGATAGTGTAAGTGATGAAGCTTTAAAAAAGGCTAGCGAAATAGTAGTACATGCTTATACAGATGGAAGGGCTCCAGGTCTTAAGAGGGTTCAGGAATTAGGCCTAGATGCAATTGTATTTCCTGCACCAGGAACTAGTGAAGATATAGCTATGCTTATTGCTTATGAGTATAAGGCTGAGTTAATAGTAGCAGTTGGAACACATTCAAATATGATTGATTTCCTAGAAAAAGGTAGAAAAGGTATGGCAAGTACTTTTCTAGTTAGGCTTAAAATAGGTTCAAGACTTATAGACGCTAAAGGTGTCAATCTGTTATACAGAAGTAAATTAAAAATAAAGTACATATGGGCATTAATAGCAACAGCTTTGTTCCCTGTATTGGTAGTCGCATCACTATCACCAGGTGTTCAACAATTTATACAACTAATGCAATTAAAATTTAGAGTATTATTACAGATGTAAATTTTAGGAGGATAAATATGCATATTAATATGAAATATTATATAGTCACTATAGGTGCTATATTTATAGCTTTGGGTATAGGCATGTTAGTAGGATTTAATTTAAATAATAATCAACAATTAAGTGAACAACAAGCAAATATAATAAATGATTTAGATGACAAGTTTAATATTTTAAAAGAGAAAAATGATAAACTTGATGGTGACTTAGCAAATGTAAATAAGGATTATGAAGAAGCAGTTAATTTTATAAATAAAAATGTAGATAAGATTTTAGCTGGTTCATTAAATGGTAAAAGCATAGGAATAATATCAGCTAATGAAAATGATGATTATACAAAAAATATAGAAGACATAATAAATAAATCTAATGGAAATATTGCCTTCAATATAGTATTAAAAGAAAATATAACAAATCCAGAAAAGTTAAAAGAAATCTCAACTAAATTAGGTGCAGATATAAAAAATGCAAGCGATGCTGTCAATTATATAATGGATACCCTTAAAAAAGAAGATGCAAGTGATATTCTGACATATCTTCAAGAACTAGATGTAATAAAGTTTAACTCTCTTGGTAATACATATCTAAAATATGACTCTGTTGTAATAGCTGGTGGAAATGATGCAAAAGATAGTGCAAAACAGTTTGAAAAAATAGAAAAATTTGTAGTTTCAAAACTTAAATCAGAAAATAAATATTTAGTAGAAGTTCAAAATACAGGAGTTAAAACTTCTTATGTAGAACTATATTCTAAAAACAAGGTTGCAACTGTAGATAATATTGATGAAGGAATAGGAAGTATATCTCTAGCTATTCTTTTACAACAAGGAAACATAGTTGGTAACTTTGGTAGATTAGATACTGCAACTTCATTGTTGCCATCTATTAAATAGAAATAATTTTAAGGAGAGAAAAAATGGATTCTTATATAAGTATAATAATACCAGCTTATAACGAAGAAAGTAGAATAAAATATACATTAGATAGTATAGTGGATATTAAACAAATAAACGAGATAATAGTTGTTGATGATGGTTCAATTGATAATACTGCTAAAGTTGTATCTGAATTAGAGAATGAAAAGATTAAATTTTTTAAGTTAGATAAAAATAGAGGCAAAGGATATGCTTTAAATTATGGTATTAAGTTAGCAATGAAAAATGCAGATATTATAGGATTTCTAGATGGAGATTTAGGAAGTTCTGCTAAAGAAGTTGAAAAATTAATAGTACCTATATTAAATGGTGATGCTGATGTTACTATAGCTAAGTTTCCTCCTGCAAAGAAAAAAGGCGGTCTGGGATTTGTAAAAGGTTTAGCTAAAAATTCTGTGTTTGAGATGACAGGTGTTGAGTTAGATGCGACTTTATCAGGTCAAAGAATATTTAAAAGAGAAGTTTTAGAAAAGTTTGATGAAATACCTTTTGGATATGGAGTAGAAGTTGGTATGACTATTGATATCTTAAAGTATGGATTTAAAATTAAAGAAGTATTAGTAAATATGACTCATAATGAAACAGGAAGAAATTTAAAAGGGTTTATTCATAGAGGAAAACAGTATTATCATATAAAAAAGGTTTTAGGACAAAAAAAGAAAGAATGGAGGTAATATCTTAGTGGAAGATTATATACTTTATACCATTTTATTATTAACAGGATTATTTGGAACCTATGCTGTAATACCACTATTTAAAAATCTATTAATAAATGGAAATATACTTAGACCAAACTATAAAAAAGATATGATACCAGTAAGTATGGGAATTGTTTTTTTGCCTATGGTTGTAATTAATGGGATAATACTTACTTTCTTTACTACAGAATATAGGGATTTAACATATATATTTATGTTTATGTTTGGTATGATATCGATGTTCTTTGCAGGGATATTAGATGATATTATTGGAAATAGGGATGTAAGTGGATTAAAAGGACATTTTAAAAGTTTATTTAAAGGAAGTCTTACAACAGGAGGTTTTAAAGCATTATTTGGCGGATTTGTAGGACTTATAGTTTCTGTTGCTATATCAAAAGATATAATTGACATAATAATAAACACACTGATAATAGCTTTATCAACCAACTTAATGAATCTCTTGGATTTAAGACCAGGAAGAGCAATAAAAGTATATTTATTTATAATGGTGATTATATTTTTGACATTAACAGGTTTTGTTCAAGTGCTTCCATTACTTATAGTGCCAAATGTGCTTGCGTATTTTAATTATGATTTAAAAGCAAGAGCAATGATGGGAGATACTGGTTCAAATGTTCTTGGAATATCTATTGGAATTATGATTGCTTTTGGATATTCATTTAATGTTAGATTGGGATGGTTAATATTTGTAGTTATTATGCATATATTCACTGAGAAATACTCATTAACTAAGATAATAGAAAAAAATAAATTATTAAATTTTATAGATAAATTAGGAAGGTAACATTATGATAAGTAAAAGAGTGGGGATTGTTGAATCAATAGTAAGCCAAACTGAAACGCTTGATGATATAAGAGTGAATATAAATGGGGAAGTGCAAAGGGCATACAATTATCCAAAGCTATCTGGAACTATAAATGTAGGAGATGAAGTAGTTTTAAATACAACAGCAGTAGAACTGAGTTTAGGTACAGGTGGATATCATTTTGTAATAACTAATTTAAATAATTTAGAATCTACTTTAACTGAAGGTGGTCATATAATGAAACTTAGATATACACCTCTCCAAATAAAAGTTGATTCTATTGAAGAACAAGAAAGTATTTATCATGATGAATTTGGAAAGTTTAAAGGATTAGAAGGTCTTTCTGTTGTAGTAGGAACTCTTCACAGTATGTTGACTCCATTTGCAACTTCATTTAAAAGAAGTAATCCCAATAAAAAATTAGTATATATAATGACTGATGGGGCATCTCTTCCAATATATTTAAGTAAAAACGTGGACACTTTAAAAGAAAAAAAATTAATAGACAATACTATAACGATAGGTAATGCATTTGGTGGAGATTATGAATGTATAAATATATATACTGCACTAATTACAGCTAAAGAAATATTAAAGGCAGATGCAGTATTTGTAAGTATGGGACCAGGAATTGCTGGAACAGGAACAAAATATGGATTTACAGGAATTGAACAAGGTCCAATTCTCGATGCTGTAAAAAAACTTGGTGGAAGAGCAATAGCAATTCCAAGAATTAGTTTTGCGGATAAAAGAGAAAGACATCAAGGTATTTCACATCATAGTATGACCGTATTTAAAGAGATTGTAAATGTAAATATAGATATACCAATAACTATATATGATGATGAAAAATTAAAGTTTATAAAAGAACAAGTAAGCTCAAATGGTTTAGATAAAAAGCATAATATAATTTATATAGATAATAATAAAACAAAAGAGGACTTAGAATATTTTAATCTAAAAGTAAAAAGTATGGGAAGAAATTACGAACAAGATGAGGCATTTTTTAAAGCTGCAAGCACAGCAGCATATTACTTAATGGAGGTTTAAGATGGTATTAGAAGAAAAAACTATTAGTAGTGATAGGGTTTATACAGGTAAAGTAATTACTTTAAAGGTCGATACTGTTGAAATTCCAGGGCAAGGATATCAAAAAAGGGAGTTAGTAGAAGTTGGTGGAGCAGTAGGAATAGTTGCAGTTACAGATGATAACAAGATTGTACTAGTTAAACAATTTAGAAAGCCTATAGAAAAGCCAATTTTCGAAATTCCAGCTGGTAAGTTAGAAAAAAATGAAAGTCCAAAAGAATGTGCTGAGAGAGAACTAAAAGAAGAAACTGGGTATAGTGCAAAAAATATTAAATTAATACATAAATTTTTCACTTCAGCAGGTTTTTCCAATGAGATAATGTTTGTATATTTAGCAACAGGGCTTACTCCAGGAGAGAATAATTTAGATGCAGATGAGTTTTTAGATGTATATGAAGTTGAGCTTGAAGAGGCATATAATATGGTATTAAAAAATGAGATTGAAGATGCAAAGACTTCTATTGGATTATTATTAGTAAAAGATATGTTTAAAAATTAATATTTATAAAAATGAATAACCCTTTGTCCTAAAGCATATTATTTTATAAAGGACAAGGGGGAATAAAATTGAGAAGAACATATAGAAGAAATGATTTTAGAGAATTGAATAGACAAATAATTATTATAGGATTATTGTTTATGATGTCTATTGTTATTGGGTCTTACATAAATAAAATCTTGCCAGGTTCTAGTGACAATATATTAAACAATATAAATCCTGCTGTAGAGTATTATAATCTAAATCTAAACATAAAAGAGACAGTTATACAAAATTTGAAGTCAGATGGAATTTTTATGGGCTCAATAGCTCTGTTAAGTCTATTTGTAGTAACGATTCCAGCTGTAATAGTAGTTTTTGTATTAAAAGGTATGTCCATAGGATATACAATAAATAGTTTTATATTAGCATTAAAGTTTAAAAGCGTAAAAATGATTTTAATAATATTATTTAAAAATTTGATTATTATTCCATGTGCAATCATACTAACATTAATTAGTATAAGCTATTTCAAAGAGATGGTTTATGAATTTAAAAAGAACAACAGAAAAAATATGCAATTTTTAATTAAGAGGTATATACTAAATATTATAATTATAATAGCACTATCATTGGGGTTGCAATTAATATTAAATACTGCAAGTATTGGTATTATTAAGTTCCTAGTTAAATAAAGGAGTTTATAATGGATATTATAGAGGGATATATAGAT